>JAEUKL010000275.1 GCA_016793005.1 Rhodospirillaceae bacterium
CGGCGTCAGCGTTTCGGGTTGCAGCACATCGGCCTGGCGCCAGTCGGCGATTTTGCCGAATTTCTCGGCCGCCGCTTCAGCGTCACGCGTCATGGCACGGACCGTGTAGGGTTGAGACGACAACTCCAACAGTGATTTCAAAATCACGCTGCCGTTCTTACCCGTCGCACCGGCCAATAACACCACAGGTTTTTTCGGCACAGCCTCTTGCGCGGACGCTGTGAAGGACAGAGCGAACAGTGATGCAGCCAGAAATGCGCGGCGTTTGAACATGAAGGCCCCCTAGATTGAGGCTTCAGTATCGCGCAAACGCCGACCTCCGCCTATGGCTGGCATGCATCAGCAACCGGTCTTAGGTCACATCCAGAAAGGTCTGTAGGATGGCGGCGGTTTCGGCGGTTTTGACATCCAGGAATCCGTGGGCCCAGCCCGGCAGATCATGAATACGCCCATTTTTTAAGTGCGGCTTTGCGCGCGGCGTGAATGTCCACAAGTCGTCTTCAGGATTTAAAATCAGAATGGGATGGCTGATTTTATCCAGCGCATCGGCCGTGCTGTAATTGAAAGCCGCATGATGCCCCCACCATGAAATCGCCGGGTTCATGGTGCGCGCATGAAACGTCTGGCCGATCTGCAACAAGGTGCGCCCCTGCATGCTCCACCGCACGGCCGATTGCCACCACTTCGCCACATGGGCGCCATCGGCCGTGGGTGTTGTTTCGGCAAAGGTGCGGCGATGCTCGGCCAGTTCGTCGTCGGTAAAAATGGCGGCCGAAACCATAACGATTTTGCGAATCTGATCGGGCCGTTGCAGACACAGCTCCAGCGCGATCATTGAGCCGGTATGATAGCCCATCACGTCGACACTGCGGAGCTTAAGTCCATCCATCAGATCGCCCATGGTGCCAGCGTAATCTGAAATATCCGGCGCCGACGGCGGCGCATCGGAATTACCGAAGCCGGGTGTGTCGACCGCAATCACAAGCCGATCATGCCCCAGCGTGGCCAAAAGATTTTCGAAGATGACGCCCGAATAGGGGCTCATGTGAAACAGCAGCAACGCAGGCTTGTTGCTGAGGCTGTTGGGCTGGGCTTGGCGGTAATGGATCTGTCCGAACCGCCCATCAATATAGTGCCGTGTGATGCGCGCCATCATCGCCCCCAGTTTGGTGAACCGGGGCCGTTATAGCGCTGCTGCGTCTTTACCCCCAAGGGCCTTTCGGTTTGTGGTTCGGCTGCGAACGCGCTTGCCAAACATGCCCGCCCTGTGGGGCACTGCCCGCTAATGCTTCTAGCTGTGCGACACGATTAGCGGTGGACGGATGTGTAGCGAACAAACTGTCCGATGCGCGCGCGTGCAGCGGATTAACGATAAACATATGCGCAGTTGCTGGGTTGGCTTCGGCATCGTGGTTGTCGATGCGTTGCGCGCCTTGTTCAAGCTTGCGCAAGGCCGACGCCAGCGCCAAGGGGTTGCCGGAAATTTCAGCGCCGCCACGATCCGCACCATACTCGCGCGTACGTGAGATGGCCAACTGCACGACCGTAGCTGCCAACGGCGCCAAGATCGTCACCAACAGCACGCCGACGATACCTAATGGATTGTTGCGGTTATCACCCCCGCGCAGGAAGAAGGCGAAGTTCGCCAGCATGCCGATGGCCCCCGCAAGTGTGGCGGTAATGGTCATGACTAAAGTATCGCGATTCTTCACGTGCGCCAGTTCGTGCGCCATGACACCGGCAATTTCATCGCGGGTAAGCATGCGCAGCAAACCGGTTGTCGCGGCGACGGCCGCGTTCTCAGGGTTGCGGCCGGTGGCAAACGCATTGGGTTGGTCATTCTGGATGATGTAGACCTTCGGCATGGGCAGGTTAGCTCGCGCGGCAAGCTCCTGCACGATTTGATAGAACTCGGGCGCATCATGGGGGCCAAGAGGCTGCGCGCCATACATGCGCAAGACCATCTTGTCAGAGTTCCAATAGGCAAAAGCGTTCATGGCAAGTGCAACGCCAAAGGCTAAGAACATGCCTTGCTCGGCACCCAGCATATAGCCGACCGCCATAAACAGGGCCGTCATGGCGGCAATCAGCAACCCAAAGCGGACTGTCATGTATTATCCTTCAAGGCCTTTCGCTTCGTTTCAGGTATGTCTAAATAAAAGCAGCGCAAGCGTCCCGGCTTTTGCGCGACCGCGCCTGACAAACTTGTGAAGTTCGAAAACGTGACGACACCCAAACCGCCGACTTCTTCCAAACCGCCATTGCCTCTGGGCCTTTCACCGGAAGCCGCGGCTTTAAAGCCGAAACTGCCGCAAACGGCCGAGCCGGGAGCCGCACAGCACAGCAAAACGCGTGAAACGGGCGGCCCCAAAGGTCCCGAACCCACCCGATTCGGCGACTGGGAACGCAAAGGCCGTTGCTCTGATTTTTAGCCGGCTCTAATTTCTGAAATCAAAATGTAGTAGCCCAAGCGGGCACAACAGCAACATACCGATTGCGCCTCGACCTCCCCCGAGTCCCTCAAGAATTTATTAAATCGCCCCTGCTAAGGCTCTGATTCAGAACTGAATTTCTGGGCATGCGTACGATTGCGTGCAGAGCCGGTGAAACCGGCCACGAGACTGAAGCGCGAGACTTTAGAGTGTTGGGACGACCAGAATGGCCTTCAGCGCATTAATTGAGCGACTGGGTTTAGAGCGGCTGGGCTTAGAGCGTTTGCGCAAACGGGGCATGGCCGCGCCGATAACCGCGGAAGAGCCCGAACATTTTGGCGGCGAACCCTTACGCGTTCTTATCAGCCCTTTAAGCGGCGATTTCGATAACCGCGCAGCCCGCCACATTCACGACCGCTTGGTCGGCCGTGTGGGTTTAAATGTGCGCATCACCGAGCGCCCCCTCACCGCACCGGGTGCTGAAAACTCTCAGCCCGTGTTTCTTTCGATGGCGGTTGATCTCGGCCGCCGCTGGCTCTTGCGCGAAAATGCCGACCTTTTGATTTGGGGCGATGCCGTCAGCGCTGCCTCGCTGACCAAAGATCAGAAGCCTGGGCAATCGTGGCGCTTGCGCTTTTTAAGCGCGTCCACACCTGTACGCCCGCTGGGTGCAACCTTAAGCGCGCTCGAACGCATGGAAGTGCCCGCGTTTTTCAACACAACCATCAGTGATCTGATTTTCGGCGCAGCACTGGCTGCCGTGAATGTGGAAACACCTGAAGGCTTGCGCGCGCGCGCGGCCCTATTTGGACCTACGCTGAAACGCGCGGCCCATTCGGCCGAAGGCGACATGCTGGGCACAGTCGCTCAATGCGCCACCATGCAGGCTTGCTACGCGGCTTTGTTGTTGCTCGATGGTGCGCGCAGCGGCGACACGCTGACGCTGGAGAAAGCTGTATCGGTGTACCGCGGCGCGTTGATTTTGGGTGACGATGCATTCCCCGCCCACGAAAAGGCGATGATCGGCACGCATATGGCAGACGCCATGGCGCTGATTGCCGAAGCCACAGATCATGCGCGGCTGGCGGATAAAACCGTTGAGTACTACCGCACCGCTTTAACGATGGTGCGCAAAGACATCTTCGCCGACGATTACGCGGCCTTGAAAACACGGCTGGGCCTAGCGTTGAATATCATGGCTGAAATCCACAACGACGCACGTTATCTCGACGAAGCGACGGAAGCCTTTAGCCAAGCCACATCTATCTGGACCATTTCTGAAGCCCCTGTCCGCTGGGCCGATATTCAGAATTCCATGGGCGGTTTGTTGATTACGATGGGCAAACTGACCAAAGAGCCCACGCTGTTCGACAAAGCTGTAGGTGTATTCATTAAGATCGCCGAGCAGATGAACCGCAAAAAATCGCCTGTCGTGTGGGCCACCACACTCGCGAACATTGGTGCCGCCTTGAAGGAAAAAGGCGAAGCCGTGCAAAGCCATGATTACCTGAAACAGGCCGTAGTGGCGTTCAACCAGGCAGAACAGGTGTTTGCGGATTTGCAGCTGGAAGGCAATGCGCGCATTGTCGGCACACAGCGCGCCGCCGCGATGCATGCGCTGGAAGCAAAAATAAGTTAGCTTCTGCTTCGTACTGCTACTTTACAGCGCGATTCTTCACGAGATCGTCAACCACGGACGGGTCAGCCAGCGTGCTGATGTCGCCCAGGTTGCCGACCGCATTCTCGGCGATTTTACGTAAAATGCGGCGCATGATTTTGCCCGAGCGGGTTTTGGGTAGGCCCGGCGCCCATTGCAGCACATCGGGCTTGGCGATGGCGCCGATGTCTTTTGCCACCCACGCCAGCAGATCAGCGCGCAGTTGATCGGTCGGTTCAACACCGGCCTTCAACGTCACGTACGCATAAATGCCTTGGCCTTTGATATCGTGCGGATAACCCACCACGGCTGCCTCGGCGACATTCTGATTGCCGACCAATGAGCTTTCCACTTCCGCAGTCCCTAAGCGATGGCCCGACACGTTGATCACATCGTCCACCCGGCCGGTGATCCAGTAGTAGCCGTCTTCATCACGGCGGCAGCCGTCGCCGGTGAAGTATTTACCGGGATAGGTTTTGAAATAGGTGTCGATAAAGCGCTGATGATCACCATACACAGTGCGCATCTGGCCCGGCCAGGAATCGGAAATACACAGGTTACCGGTGCAGGCTCCCTCCAGCACTTTGCCTTCGGCGTTCACGATCTCAGGCTTGATGCCGAAGAACGGCAGCGTGGCCGAGCCCGGCTTCAGCTTTGTTGCACCCGGTAGTGGCGAAATCAGAATGCCGCCGGTTTCGGTTTGCCACCAGGTATCGACAATGGGGCAACGCCCGTCGCCGACCACACGGTGATACCATAACCAGGCTTCAGGGTTGATGGGTTCCCCTACGCTACCCAGAATGCGCAAAGTCGCACGTGATGTGCGCTTCACCGGCGCGCCGCCATCGCGCATCAGCGCACGAATAGCTGTGGGTGCCGTGTAGAAAATGTTCACGCCGTGCTTGTCGATGACCTGCCAGAAGCGCGACGAATCCGGGTAGGTCGGCACGCCTTCGAACATCAGCGTGGTCGCGCCATTGGCCAAGGGCCCATAGACAATGTAGCTGTGACCCGTAACCCAGCCCACATCGGCAGTGCACCAGTAAATCTCGCCGTCTTTGTAGTCGAACACGTATTCGTGCGTCATGGCCGCAAACACAAGGTAGCCGCCCGTGGTGTGCAGTACGCCCTTGGGCTTACCGGTCGAGCCTGACGTGTAGAGAATGAACAGCGGGTCTTCCGCATTCATTTCCACCGCATCGCAGAACTTGTGTGCGGCTTTGGTCATCACATCGTACCAAACATCACGTGGCGATTTCATATTCACAGCACCGCCCGTGTGCTTCACCACCACCACATGACGCACGGAAGGTGACGTTTTCAGCGCCTCATCCACATTGGCTTTGAGTGGAATTTTTCTGCCGCCGCGCACGCCTTCGTCGGCAGTGATAATCAGCTTGGCTTCGCAGTCATTCAGCCGGTCCGCCACCGAGTGGGGTGCGAAGCCGCCGAAGATCACCGAATGCACGGCGCCAATACGCGCGCAGGCCAGCATGGCGGCCGCGGCCTCGACGATCATGGGCAGATAAATGCAAACGCGGTCGCCTTTTTTGATGCCCAGTGTTTTGAGCACATTGGCGAGGCGGCATGTCATCTCATGCAATTCGGCGTAGGTGACATTCTTTGAATCGCGCGGGTCATCGCCCTCCCAGATGATGGCGGTTTGCGCACCGCGCGTGGGCAAATGCCGGTCGAGGCAGTTCATGGACGCATTCAGCGTGCCGTCGTGATACCAACGGATGTGAAGGTCTTCAGCCTTGAAGGACACATCCTTTACCGAACGATAGGGCACAAACCATTCCAGGCGCTTGCCGTGTTCGCGCCAGAAACCCAACTGGTCTTTGACGGATGTTTCGTACATCTCGCGATAGGTGCGCTCGTTCGCGTGGGCGGTCTGAGCGAGATTGGTTGGAACGTCGAAGATCTGATTGTCTGACATCGCGGCGCACTCCCCTAGTGCGGGGAACATAAACGCTGGTGATGCAAAATGTCACCCCTTCAGAACAGCGCCGTCCATCACTTTAACTGTAAATTCCTGCAAAGACTTGCCTTTACAGGGCCCACGCACGCATTGGCCTGTATACACGTCGAAATATGCCGCGTGATTGGCGCAGAGAATGTATTGGCCCGTGACGTCAAAAAACTGGTCATCGCGGAAATTCAGCGGCAAACGCGCATGCGGACAGGAATTAACGAAGGCCCTGATCTTGCCGTTGTACCGCACGACAAATACCGACACGCGCGCACCATCGGCATCATTGAAAATGATTTCCTTGGCGCCGGTCGCATCCAGATCTGATACCAGGCAGAGGGGCTGCGTCATGACACCGTCAGCGCATCACCGGGGGTGACGGGCCCGCCACTGGTGACTTCGACGTACATGCCAAAGTCCATATGGCCGTAGGTTTTTTGAAGCAACGCCGGAATATCCACATCACGCGCCGCCGTGATGGGATTGACCGAGGTCGCCACACAGCGCTGGATACGGCGGACCACGTTCAATTTTGCCGCACCGATTGTCAGCGTACGGCCCACCCAGTTGAATTCAGCCCAGGGCGCATCAGTTTCAATCAGGATGTTGCCGCGAAAGCGGATAGGGTCAAGCGTGGCACCCGCTGTTTCACTGAGCGCACGCACGGTCGTGAGGTTGATCACTGAAAGATACGGTAGTTCGACATCCGTCAGCGAAATATCGCCCGCATCCACCAACTGCACAGGCCCGCGCGCATCTTTGATCAGAGTGTTGAGCACGTTCTCAGCGCCACGCCGTCCCGCATCTTTAAAGACATTCCCCACGAACAGCACCACGCCATCAGCCTTAATGTGCATAACGCCCGTTGCCGGATCGAGCGTGGTGTGAACCTTCGCCAGCTCGGCCATATGCGCGAGCTGTAAAAACTCGCGCTTCTTGTTCCACTTGGGCTGCGCCTGATCAAAAGCGCTGTTAGCATGGCGGACGCCAAACCTGCGGTCACCCTGGATGGTTTTTTGCGGCGCTAGCGTAACCGATGGCAGGGCTTCGCCGCTGAAGCCTTTGATGGGGTAACGGTATATCGCGTGAACGCGGGCCACGGTCAGCGTTAGTCCTTGGGGAACACTTTACGCGTGGGCTGGATAATGACTTTCTCGAACAACCCGGCGTGCGCGTAAGGGTCACGTGACGCAAAGGCTTTGGCGGCCTCCAGGCTTTCAAAGTCGCACACGAACACCGAGCCGATGGGTGTTTGCCCATCGTCGGCCAGCATGGGGCCAATGAAAATCGCTTTCGGGTTTTCTTTGCCCATCCACTCTAAATGTGAGGGCCGCGTTTTCATGCGCAGGTCCACGTGGTTGGGTTTATCGAAGGCGATGATCGTGCAGAGCATATCTGGCTTCCTTTAACCGGCGTATTGCGTAATGCCGGAAATGCATTTAGGTGCGATCTTGGTTTGCGCGACAACGGCGCCATCTTGAAGTGAAATCTTTGCCACGTCGCCGGTGAACCAGTTGCCGACGTAGGCAAAATTGCCGTCAAACGACGGCGTAATCACGGCCCAGCCGAAACCGGGCAACGGAAAGCTAGAAAGCTCCGCGCCCGTTTGCTCATCCAGGACGGCGAGCTTGTTTCCCACAGGCAAAAGCACTTTGTTACCGCTGCGGGCCACATCCAGGAACATGGCCGGCGGGCCGCCTTGCGAGGGCGGCAGCACCTTCAAGTCCGGCAACTGTGCAGCGGCTTGCAGATCGTAGCGCATCAGGCGCGGACCGGTTTCAGAGGTGTAAATCAGCGTCGTGCCGTCGCTGCCCAGCACCGCGTGCGTAATGGCCATGCTGCCCGAGACCCCGCCATGGACATCCGGCTCATAGGTGCGCACGATATTCAGCTTGGCATCAACCTCGTACAACAGGCCGGTGCCGACATCGCCCGGCTTGTCTGGCAAAGTTTTGTAGCGCGTGGTCAGCGTTTGCGGCTGTTGATGGCCTTTGAAGTATTCGGTCAGCAGCACGTGGCCATTTTTCAGGAACACAGCCTTGCCCAGGGCGCGATTGAATTTATCAACCGGCGTTGTGGGCTTGCCGTTTTTATCGACCGTGAACATCAGCCACGACAGGTTATCGAAGGCCCACAACGTGCCGTCGGGCGCGAAGCTTAAGCCGCCCACCAGATGCGTGGTTCCGTCCACCCACAGCACGCCTTTTTCTTTCAGGTCGGCATCGTACTGGATGATGCGGCCTAAACCTGCGTGATCGTCATTCGGATTATTCAGCAACGTCGCGCCCACGAACACATCGCCCTTGGCAAAGGGCTTGATGGTGGAGGTGCGCTTTTCATCGGCACTGGCCGTGAAGGGCATCATGCTGAAGGCAGCTCCTGCTCCCAAGATCGTGCGGCGATCAAGCTCGGTCATGAATCCCCCAGTGATGATGTCGCTGTTAGCGGCGACGTGTCGTGCGGCGGCGCGCCCCACGGCGGTTCGATGGAACCGCACCAGCCTTGCGGCGCACCTTCACATTTAGCCGGGGTTTTTTGGCTTTGACTGCTTTCTTTTTCGCCTTTGGCTTCACTGTGGACCGCGGATTGACGGGAACGCGGGCGCGGGTAGACCGGCTCAGTTTTGGCTTAGCCTTGGGCGCTTTGGCTGGTTTTTGTTTTTCGGTTTTTTCGGGTGCGCGGCCGTAGGTATCGGCCAGGCGCACGATATCGTCCTCGCCCACATACGAGCCCGATTGCACCTCGATCATGTGCAAGTCTTCCGGCCACGGATTAGCAAGGCGGTGCACGCCGCCGACGGGAATAAAGGTCGATTCATTTTCGTGGAGTGTGAAGTCTTCACCGTCACACGTCACCAAGGCTTTGCCGCTGACCACGACCCAATGCTCAGAACGATGAGCATGCTTTTGCAGCGATAGTTGCGCGCCAGGGCGCACACACAGACGCTTCACCTTAAAGCGGGGCCCCTCGTCCATGGTCTGGAACCAGCCCCAGGGGCGATAAACGCGCGCCTGCACCGTGGCCTCGCTGCGCTTTTGTTTTTTCAGCATATCGACCAGCGTTTTTACATCCTGGTCGCGCGATTTATCGGCCACCAGAACGGCATCGGGCGTAACAATAACTGCCAAGTTTTTCACGCCCAACACGGCGGTAAGCTGCTTGTCGGTGCGTACATATGTATCGGTGCTGTCAATCGCCATCGCATCGCCCGTAAGCGTGTTGCCGTCGGGTGTGTGTTCCAACTCTGCATGCAAGGCCGACCACGAGCCCACATCGGACCAACCCATATCCACCGGCACAACAGCGGCTTTGTCGGTGCGCTCCATCACGCCATAGTCAATGGACTGACTTGGTACGGTTGCAAACACGTCAGCATCGAGCCGGAAGAAGTAGAGATCGGTCTTACCCTTCTCCAGCGCGGCGGCAGAACCGGTGCGAATGGCCGGTTCAAACTTTTGCAGTTCTTCCAGGTAGCGTTTGGCCGAGAATAAAAAGATACCCGCGTTCCAGGAATAAACGCCTTCGCTGAGGTAGCCGGCGGCCGTGGCGGCATCGGGCTTTTCAACAAACCGTGAAAGTACATGCACGCCGTTCCGATCCAGCGCGGCGCCACGCTTGAGATAGCCGTAAGCCGTCGACGGGTGTGTGGGCGTGACACCGAATGTCACCAAGTATCCGTCACGGGCAGCAGGGAGTGCGGCGGCAACAGCTTTACGGAACACATCGGCTTTACGGATAATGTGGTCGGACGGCATCACCAGCATCAGCGCATCCGGCTCGTCTTTCAGCAGCAAGGCGGCAACGGCAATGGCGGGGGCTGTGTTGCGGCCCATGGGCTCAATCACGATACCGCGCGGCTCCGTGTCGATGGCGCGCAGTTGCTCGGCCACAATAAAACGATGCGCCTCGTTGCAGACAATGATCGGCGCTTCAGCTTGCAGTTCTGTGCCGGATAAACGTAAAGCCGTTTCTTGCAGCAATGTCTTGGCCGTCACCAGCGGCTGCAACTGCTTGGGGAAATCCTCGCGCGAGAGGGGCCACAGGCGCGACCCCGAGCCCCCAGAGAGAATGACGGGATAAAGTTTGCCGGATGCTGCCACGACGCTCTGACCTTAAAGAAAAGCGAATCCTGCGCATCTGACGCAGAATATAAAGTGTGATACCGCATCGCTGCCCCTGAAACCAGGGCCGCAAAGCGCTGGCGTTAGGCGTCCAACTCGTCGCGCAAGGGCCGCGTCAGCAGTGCATGCAGTTCTTCATCCACCCCCGCATTTTGATTCAAGATGCGATCCATCGCCGACATGATCGGCATATCGACGCCTTTTTGCGCGGCCAGTTTCACCACTGCCTCGGCGGTATAGACCCCTTCCGTCACGGCACGACGTGTGCCCAGAACCTGATCCAGTGTTTGGCCCTGACCTAAGGCCATGCCGAGAGAATAGTTGCGCGACTGCATAGAGGTAGCCGTCAGCACCAAATCGCCCAGGCCAGCCAAACCCATGAGTGTTTCCGCCCGCCCGCCGCAGGCCACGGCCAGGCGCACGATTTCCGCCAACCCCCGCGTCAATAACGCTGCGCGTGCGTTCGCGCCCAAGCCTTTGCCGTCGGCAATGCCGCAGCCAATGGCCAGCACGTTCTTGGCCGCGCCGCCGACTTCGACGCCAATAGGATCGCTTGAGACATAGGGGCGGAAGGTTTTGGTTTTCAACGCCTCGGCGATGTCGCGGCCCAGGTCCAGATGCGTTGTCGCCAGTGTCACCGCCGTCGGCAAACCCAACGCCACATCTTTGGCAAATGTGGGCCCCGAGAGGATCAGCACCGGATGATCGGGCAGCGTTTCTTCGACAATCGCCGTCATCAGGGCGCAAGTTCCGCGCTCGATACCCTTGGCGCAGATCACAACCGGAACTTTTTTGGGCAGATGCGGTTTAATCGCCACGCATGTGGCGCGCAGGAATTGCGCTGGCGGCACCAGCAGTAGCACGTCCGCCTTGGAGGCCACAGCCGGATCGGTGGTGGCGGTAATCGGCGGGTTTAAGGGAATATCGGGCAGGAACAGCGTATTGCGCCCTTCCTTGGCGATGCTGTCGACCACTTCAGGTTCACGCGCCCATAAAATCACGCTGCGCCCGGCCCGGCGCGCCGTTAACGCCAGCGCCGTTCCCCACGCCCCACCGCCGATGACACCAAAGCGCTGCATTGTTCTTCCGTGAACTTTCGAAGGCCTAAAAATCTCCGATGGCGATGAACTTAGCAAGCCGGAGATAGCCAGGTGAAGGCTGCTTTATTATAAAGCATGAGACACCACAAAACTGCGGCGCACAAACCTGATGAGTAATGAAAGCCACCATATTGTCGTCACCGGGGCTGCGGGCTTTATCGGGGCGGCGGTTGCGGAACGTTTGCTGCACGACGGCGCACGCGTCACGGGGCTGGACAATTTCAACAGCTATTACGATGTGGCCTTAAAAGAAGCGCGCTGGTCCAGGCTAACGCGCCATGCACGCTTTACGGGTCAGCGCGTGGACCTGGCCGACAAAGCACTGACATTGGCCACGTTTAACACGGCCCAGCCGACGCATATCATCCATTTGGCCGCACAGGCCGGCGTGCGCTACGGCCTGGAAAATCCGCAAAGCTATGTGGACAGCAATCTCTCGGGTTTTGTGAATATTCTTGAGGCGAGCCGCATTCATAAGGTGCGGCATTTGGTGTTCGCCTCATCCAGTTCGGTGTACGGCGCCAATCAGACGGTGCCGTTTTCGGAAGACCAAAACGTCGATCACCCGATGAGCTTGTATGCCGCCACCAAGCGCAGCAACGAACTGTTGGCGCATTCATATGCACATCTGTTCAAGATTCCCTGCACAGGTTTGCGATTCTTTACCGTGTATGGACCCTGGGGCCGCCCCGATATGGCGCCTTATAAATTCACAGCGCGCTTGTTGGCCGGTACGCCGATTGACGTGCACCACGGCGGCCACATGCGCCGCGACTTCACTTTCATTGATGACATCGTTGAAGGGATTGTACGGGTCGTCAGTCACATCCCCGGCGCTGATGATGCTGCGCCATCGCCTGATAGCAGCCCTGTCGCGCCGTATCGTGTTTTCAACATCGGGCGCGGCGAGCCGGTCGAACTGATGGACTTCATCCGCACGCTGGAAAAACACACCGGCCAGAAAGCCAACATCAATCCTGTGCCGATTCAGCCTGGCGAGGTAGAGGGAACATGGTGCGATACATCTGCGCTTGAGCGCGCTGTGGGCTACAAACCAAAAATATCGTTGGATGAAGGTTTGGCCAAAACCGTCGCGTGGTTTCGCGATTTTTACAAAATCAAAACCTAGGCTTTAACGCCTGCGCCGTGTTTCGGGGCTGCCGTGGGATCCAGCGGCCAGCGCGGGCGCGGCTTGAAGTCCATCGTGTCGGTCAGACCTTTGCGCAAGCGCTCCAGCCCCGCCCAAGCAATCATCACGGCGTTGTCGGTGCACAGCTTCAACGGTGGTGCGACAAAATCCAAACCCAGTTTGTCGCAGGTGTTTTGCAGCATGGCGCGCAAGGCCGTGTTGGCCGCAACACCGCCCGAAACCACCAGTGCTTTACCGTCCGGGTACTCATCCTTAAAGCGCTGAGCCGCGCGCTTCACGCGGTCCGCAACCGATTCAACAGCAGCAGCTTGAAACGATGCGGCCAAGTCCGCCACGTCCTGCGGCTGAAACGGGCCCGGCGGCAGTTGCTCAGCCGTTTGGCGCACGGCCGTTTTCAAACCGGAGAATGAAAAATCACAACCCGGCTTACCCTTCATGGGCCTGGCAAAAGCAAAGCGTTTGGCATTGCCGGTTTTTGCGGCGGCCTCGATGGCGGGGCCACCGGGGTAACCCAAGCCCAGCATCTTCGCGACTTTATCAAAAGCCTCGCCGGCCGCGTCATCCACCGTGGTGCCCCAGCGGCGATATTGGTTTACGCCTTCCGCGACCAACAGCTGACAATGCCCGCCCGACACCAGCAGGAGCAGGAATGGAAACTCAACCTGGTTGGTCAGCCGCGCGGTCAGCGCGTGGCCCTCTAAGTGGTTCACGGCCAGGAATGGAATTTGATGCACCGATGCGATGGCTTTGGCGGTCATCACCCCCACCATCACGCCGCCGATCAGACCCGGCCCGCCCGTGGCGGCCACAGCGGTAAGATCGCCAAAGCCCACCTGGGCATCGGACATGGCTTTGTGGATCAGCGCATCTAAGTGCGTCAGGTGCGCACGCGCCGCCACTTCGGGCACGATGCCGCCGAAGGGCTTGTGCTCGGCCACCTGCGACAACACCGCTTCGCCCAGAATCAGGCCGGCGCCGGTTTCGGCGTCGCAGGTCACGACGGCGGCGGCGGTTTCGTCACAGCTGGTTTCCAGACCCAGAACAATCATGGTTTTCGGCGTTAGGCGTTGGTTTTATTGGGAAATCTGCTTTTCCATAGTCCCTGTACGCACTACAAGTATGCACCACGAAACAGCGGACCCGAGATGCGGCTTCTCATCACACGACCGGCAGGGGATGCGCAAGCGGCAGCGGAGGCGTTGGAAGCCCGTGGCCACGCGGTGCTGGCCTGCCCGCTGATCACTGTGATGAAGACGGGCGAAGCCAAACCCAATCTGGCGGCCATCCAGGCGTTCATTGTCACCGATGGCGACGGCGCGCACGCGTTGTCTGAGGCTGTGGGGGTACGCACATTTCCTGTGTTTTGAGACAGTCAGGGAACCGGGGCAGCACTTGCAAGCCTGGGCTTCAAAGATGTGCGCAGTGCCGACGGCGACGCCACCGCATTAGCCAAGCTGATCGAAAAATCGCTGACGCCGAAGTTGGGCGGGCTGGTCTACGTGTGCAGCACAAGCGCGCCCATGAACCTGCACGCCATGCTAAGCAACATGGGTTTC
>JAEUKL010000281.1 GCA_016793005.1 Rhodospirillaceae bacterium
CTGCCCTAAGTCGCGGGCTCCAGCGGCACCCACTGCAATGTCGGCCAGGCTTTGTGTATCTGGCTTATGAGCCCCCAGCACACCATGCGGCGCCAACAGCGCCGACAGAATTTCATCGGCCCCTACAACCTGGAAGCCTTCGCTTTCAATTTCAGAGAGCACCGCCGACAGCAATCCGTCATCACCCAGCGACTTGCCGGCAATGCGTGCAAAAAACGATGCGGTTTTCAGATCGGGCTTTAAATCCGCAAAGCTCGGGCGCTTCACGGCCCCCGCCATGACCACATGCGTTACACTGGCATTGCGTAAATGCTCAAACCCTTTACCGGCCTCGCCGAACCGCAGCCACACATCTGCGTCCTGACCAAGCTCGGCAGCCGAGGCGAACCCCTGAAGCCCCACGACATAATACGGCAATGCCGCACTACGGCGCGCGGTGATCAGCAACCGCGGCAATGCGCCGCCGCCTGCAATAATTGCAAGTTTGGGGATAACGGGCGCTGCCATGGGCAATGCGCCTAAGGGCTAGTGGCCGTTTCCGTTGCCGTTACCGTTCCCGTTTGAGGCCGCAAGCGGCGTACACAACGGGCGCGAAGATTCAGCACGGATGAAATTGACAATGTCCATGACGCCGGACTGATTGGCGTAGAGGTCGGCCACTTCGTTCAGACGTTCGGCCATGGTGCCGTCTTGGCTGAACAGCAGGCCAAAAGCGGCGCGCAGTTTTTGGATGTCGTCGCGCGAAAAGCCGCGGCGCTTCAAACCGATCAAATTTAAACCTGTCAGGTGCGCGCGGTTACCCTGCACCGCGCCGTAGGGAATGATATCGCGGTCAACGCCCGTCTTTCCGCCCACCATGGCGTGCTTGCCAACACGCACAAACTGCTGAATACCGCATTGACCGCCGATGATGGCGAACTCACCTAAATGAACGTGGCCGCCCAACGCAACACCATTCGTCAGGATGACGTTGTTCTCGATGACGCAATCATGCGCTACGTGGCTGCCCACCATGAACAGGCAGTTGTCGCCCACCTTGGTCTCCATGCCGCCCTGGGCCGTGCCGCGGTGCATGGTCACGTGTTCACGAATGATGTTGTTCTTGCCGATTTCAAGGCGTGTGGGTTCGTCTTTGTAGCGCAGGTGCTGCGGCGGCAGGCCGAGGCTGACGAACGGATGGATCACCGATCCCTCGCCAATCGCGGTGTAGCTGTCGATCACCACGTGCGAGAGAAGCTTTACGCCTTTCTCAATTTTTACATTGGCGCCAATAACGCAGTACGGTCCGATCTCGACGTCAGAGGCGATATCAGCACTGGCGTGCACAACCGCCGTCGCATGGAAATTTGTCATTCGGGTTAGGAATCCATAATCATAGCGGTGTAGGACGCTTCGGCGACAACGACACCATCCACCTTGGCTTCGCCCGAAAATTTCCAGACGTTCGCGCGCTGGCGTTCTTTCTTGCAGTAAATTTTCAGCTGATCGCCGGGCTCGACCGGCTTGCGGAAGCGCGCATTCTCAATCGACATGAAATAGACCAAGCGGCCTTCGGCCGATTGCCCCAACTGCGAGACAACAATAACAGCCGCCGTCTGCGCCATGGCTTCGATGATCAGCACGCCGGGCATGACCGGTCGGTTGGGAAAGTGCCCCTGGAAGAACGGCTCGTTGATCGTGACGTTTTTCAAACCCACAGCGCTTTCGCCGGGCATGACTTCAAGCAGCCGGTCCACCAGCAGGAACGGGTACCGGTGCGGGATCATCTGCACGATACGGTGGATATCAATCGTATTGGCCGCTGCTTGCCCGTCCATGACTGTCAGCCCTTCAAGTCGCTCAAAGTCGTCGCCGCACAGATACCGGCAATCGTTAAAATCGCCAGATTTCAGAGATATTTAGGGCCTCTTTGCGGGCCCGGTCAACCGCACTTTACCGCCCGTCCGGGGGCAACGTTGTGCAGCCTAGGGCTTCTTGGTCAGTTTTTCGACGGCAGCGACTTCACGGAAGTACTGGCGTATGGGCTTGGCCGGTGACCCCATAACCTTTTCACCGGGTGCAACATCGCGCATCAGGCCCGATTGAGCGGCAATCTGCGCGCCGGATCCAATTTTAAGGTGGTCTTTCAAGCCCGCCTGCCCGGCAATCACGACACCATCGCCAATGGTGCAACTGCCCGAGATGCCGACCTGCGAAACGATGATACACGCTTGGCCCAGGACAACGTTGTGACCGATCTGGACCAAGTTATCGAGCTTGCAGCCACGCCCTATAATAGTATCTGCCAACGCACCACGATCAATCGTGCAGTTGGCCCCAATTTCCACGTCGTCATTAATGACCACGCGGCCCAGCTGAGGAATTTTGCGCGGGCCTTTTGGTGTCGCGTAAAAGCCAAACCCATCCTGACCGATCTGCACACCGGGATGGATAATGACGCGCGCGCCGACCAACGCATGTGTAATCGTCACGTTTGCGCCGATTACACAATCATCGCCGATCACAACGCCGGGTCCGATCACAGCCTGCGGGCCGATCTTCGACCGCGCACCAATCTTTGCCTCCGCCCCAATCACCGCGTTGGGCGCAATCGCAACATCGGGGCCAACCACTGCATCAGAGGCAACGGCTTGCGCCCCCCAAGCCGGCGACGTATCCGGGTAAAGAACAGCGCACAGCTGCGCAAAAGCAGCGCGTGGATCAGCACACGTAATGGCCGTGCAACCGCGCGGCACGCTTGCTGCAAGCTCAAACGTCGCGAAGCAAAAGCCCGCTTTGCTTTGCGCTAAAGCGGGCTGGAAGGCTTTATCCGAGAGAAACACCGCATCCCCCGATGCCGCAACCTCTAAAGTCGCGACATCGGTGATGGTCAATGCGGCATCGACACCTGCGGGCAGCGTGCCCTGAACCATCTCGGCTGCACGCGCAACCGGGACCGGCCCCGCCCGGTGGAAAAACCGGGGATCAGGCATCGGCGTAACTTACTTTTTCGCCGGAGCAGCGGGCTTCACGGCCGCGGCGGGGGCAGCAGCACCCGGAGCGGCGTTCGGATCTTGGCGTTGCAAGGTCGCAGGGTCTTGGAACTTCACCGTCGGCAAGCGTTGGTTCAGCTTGGTCAGAACCGGAGCCGTGATGTCCATGGCCGTGTCGACGATCAACAGGATTTGGCTACGGGCCAAAACGGTGTTGATGCCCTTTTCCTTCGCAACGTCACCAGCGGCGGCATAAATGCTTTGGCCGATTTCGGTCATCGATTGCTGGAACGAAAAGTCCAGGCGCTCTTGCTTGTCGCGAACGCGGGTCTGGAAGTCAGCCAGCTTTTTCTGAAACTCAGTGGCGCGGTTCTGGAACACGTCCGGGGCCATTACGCCGCGCTGTGAAGCCAATTCCTGGTCTTCGGCGCGCAGTTTCTTTTCTTCGTCGGCGACCTGCGTCGAGTACTGGGTGGCGAACTTGTCACGCTCCAGACGCACGGCCTTCGAAGCCAGCGAGTCACGCAAGATCAGGTCGGTATCGACAATGCCGATCACGGGCGCCGGCAGGCGTTCTTGAGCGGCGGCGGTGAATGACGTCACAGCAGCGGCCGTAATCACCAATGTTGCAAGGAACTTCTTCATTTTTTCCCTCAGGGTTTCTTTCAAACACGACAAAACAAAAAAACTAACAATCTCTGGCACGCGGACTCAATCGGCTTAGAAGCGCTGGCCGAAGTTCACGCGGAATTTCTGGCGGTCATCGAACGGCTGGGCATTAAACACAAACGGTGACCAGTCGATCTGGATCGGTCCAACCGGAGATTCCCACTGCACGCCGATACCGGCCGAACCGCGGAAGGTACTCGACCGCGAGATGTTTGCGCGCTCAGTTACACTGAGCCGCTTCAGCAAGTCATCCGGCGCGCCGATGGCACCCCAATCAGTAAACAACTTCGGTGTCACGCCGATATCTTTCGGCAGGCCCAACGGGATCTTCAGCTCGGCTGTACCGGTGACAATCCAGTCACCGCCCAACGCATCCCCTGTCGTGGCGTCACGCGGGCTGACACCAAAGTCGTCGAAACCGCGCAGGTTAGTACCACCAAGCTGGTAGCGTTGGTAGACCTTAATATCTTTACCGATTCCAACGATGTAGCCCGAGTTACCCAACAGCCCGAACACCCAACCTTCAAGCGGTTCGGCGTACAAGCCAGCACTGAGGCCGCCCTTGTTGTATTTTTCCGTACCGCCCAGACCGGCCAAATCCGTCGATAAACTGACATAGAAGCCGCTCGTGGGATCGATCACGTTGTTCAGTTTATTCAGCGACAACGACTGGCTGACAACCGAGGTAACGGCGGTCCCTTCCTGCTCAAGGATGTATTGCGACGAGAAGGCATTGATGCCCTTCAGCTTCGTCCACGACAGGTTATAGCCAAAGCGCTGGAACAGGTATTCGTTGTAGTTGAAGCCAAAGCGGCCTCCGCCACCGATCGACTGCGACGTAAAGCCCGCTTCATCTTCGTAATCCTGTTCCAAGGCAAACAGGTCGATACCGGCAACAATGCGCCGATCCAGGAAGTACGGCTCGGTGAAGCTGATGTTCACCTGCGTCTGCTGCTGCGCCAGGCTGAAGTTGAACTTTAACTCCTGGCCCTTACCCAGCAAGTTGCGCTGCGTGATACCAACATCGAACAAGGCACCTGAGGACGACGAGAAGCCCACCCCAAACTGCAATTCACCGGTGGACTGCTCTTCCACCTGCGCGGTGATGATCGTCCGGTCTGGCGAGGTTTGCGACGGCGTGTTCTCAACCTTCACTTTGTCTTGCTTGAAGAACCCTAAGTTCTCCAGGCGCTCTTTCGAGCGGCGGATCTTGGCCGTGTTGAAAGCATCGCCTTCGGCCAACAGAATTTCGCGGCGGATCACTTTATCCAGCGTAACGACGTTGCCTTTGACTTCCACGCGTTCGACGAACACACGCGGGCCTTCTTCAACCTGATACACAAGGTCGATGGTCTTATCGGCTTCGTTACGGCGAATTTGCGGATTGACGTCGATGAAGGCATAGCCGGCGTTGCCGACGGCATCCGTGATGGCATTGATGGTATCGTCGATGGCTTTGGCGTTGTACCAGTCGCCCGCGCGAGTTTTGATCACGGCCTCAAGGCGCGACTTATCATAGCCCTTCAGCTTCACGTCGATGTCGACTTTGTTCAGCTTATAGCGCTCGCCTTCCTTCACCGTGAACGTCATGAAGAAGCTTTCACGGTTGGGCGCCAGTTCAGCCACAGCCGAAATCACTTCAAAATCGGCATAGCCGTTTTGCAGATAGTGACGGCGCAACAATTCGCGGTCGTAGTTCATGCGCTCGGGGTCGTAAGTGTCGTTCGAGGTCAGAAACTTCCACCAACGCTCTTCGACGGTCAGCACGACGCTGCGCAGTTCATCATCATCGAACTGCTTGTTGCCGATAAAATCAATTTTGCGCACATACGTCGGTTTGCCTTCGGTCACTTCGTAGACCAAGTCGACGCGGTTTTGCGGCAGTTCGATCACCTTCGGCTCAACGCGCACGCCGAAACGGCCCTTGCGACGATAAAGCTCTAAGATCTTTTCCACGTCCTGCTGCACTTTGGTGCGCGTGTACACAACGCGCGGGCGCAGTTGGATTTCAGGGGTGATCTTGTCGTCCTCGATGCGCTTGTTCCCTTCAATCGAGATTCGATTGATGATCGGGTTTTCAACAACACGCACCAGCAGCAGGTCGCCCTGACGCCCGATGCTGACGTCGGCAAACAAGCCGGTCGAGAACAAGTTCTTGATGGAGCGGTCGATGCGCGCCGGATCGAAGTTGTCGCCTTCAGAGACGGTCAGGTAACTGCGAATCGTCGCGCCTTCGATACGCTGATTGCCCTGCACCGCGATGCCGGCAATGGTATCCGCACCTTGTGCAAAGGCCGGAGCCATAACGCTGACGCTTGCGACCCCAGACCCCAATGCCATTGAGACGGCGAAAGCAATGCTTCTCGCCACACGGGTTGGCCAAGGTCCCTTGGAGTGGGTGGTCTTGCGGAGGTTCACGGTGGGCACAACTGTCTTCGAAAAACCGGCGGGATGACTTAGAGCTGCACGATATCGTTCCAGGTAACGAAGACCATTAAAAACAAGACCAACGCTAGCCCTACCCTCAAGCCCCACTCTTGGACCTGCTCTGGCAGGGGGCGCCCGCGAACGGCCTCGATGGCGTAAAACAACAGGTGCCCGCCGTCAAGCAAAGGAACCGGTAACAGATTGATAAAGCCAAGATTTACCGACAGGATCGCCATGAAAATGACGAAATTCACCAGGCCCGACTTCGCCGCCTGGCCGGAGTATTTTGCAATCCGGATCGGCCCCCCTAAATCCTCGGTTCCCCTCAAGCCTTTAATCATCTGGCCGATGGCCACCACCGTGCTGTCGACCACGGTGTAGGTCTGCCCCACGGACCACCCCAAAGCCTCTACCAGGCCCGGTTTCTCGACCCGGCGCTCGCCCGAGGCGGCGATGCCCAAAATGGCGCGCTTTGTGACGTTCCCGAAGACGTCCCGGTCCTCGATGACCCGCGGCAAGGCGTTCAGGGCGATTTCTTCACGGCCGCGCAAGACGGTAATAGCCATGGGTAGGCCATGGCCCATGGGCACCAGGCGCTGAATGTCCTCGAAGCGGTCAATGGCCGCCCCGTCGACGCTGAGGATTCGGTCGCCCGCCATAAACCCGGCCTGGGCGGCTGCGCTGTCTTTGACCACCTCGCCCACCACCGGTTCAGTGACGGGACGCCCCGCGACCACAAACACGCCCCAGAAGACCAAGATGGCAAACAGGATGTTGGCGGCGGGCCCCGCGAACACAATGGCGGCACGCTGTCCGAGGGTCTTGTGCTTAAACGAAACGGCTTTTTCGGCCGGCGTCAGTTCGCGGGCCGGCGGCGGGGTTTCGGCTCCGCCTTCAACAGCCTGCATGGTTTCGCCCTCGCCGAACATCTTCACATAGCCGCCCAGGGGAATCAGGCTGAACTTCCAGCGTGTGCCGTGCTTGTCGTTCCAGCCGAACAATTCCGGGCCAAAGCCAATCGAAAAGCTTTCGCACTTCACACCGGCTTTGCGGGCCACGAAGAAATGGCCGAACTCGTGGACGAACACCACCAGCGACAGAGTGATCAAAAAGCTGACGAGGGTGAACGGAAGATCGAAGATGGTGTCCATAGGCGCTCAGTGTTTCTTTCTTCTGTTATTCAGCAGCTGACGGCAGACGCTTGAACTCTTTGGCGATCCGGCGCGCTTCGCCGTCCGCAGCCAAAATGTCATCTAAGGTGGTCAGTGCCTGAGGCGCTGCACTGTGAGCCATAACGCGTTCCAAAGCATGTTCGACGTTTGCGGCAATATCAAGGAAGCCGATGTCGCCGCCCAGGAACCGCCCAACAGCTACCTCGTTCGCGGCATTCAGCACCGTAGGCGCGGCCCCGCCGGCTTTCAAGGCATCCCGCGTCAGGCGCAAGGATGGAAAACGTGTCATGTCGGGCGCTTCGAACGTCAGCGCACCCAATTTCGCCAAATCCAACCGCGCGGTAGGTGCATCGATGCGCTGCGGCCAACCCAGAGTATAGGCAATCGGCGTGCGCATATCGGGCGTGCCCATTTGCGCCAGCACCGAGCCGTCACGGTATTCGACCATGCTGTGCACCACGGATTGCGGATGGACCAGAATGTCGATCTGGTCGGCACCTAGACCAAACAAATGATGCGCTTCGATAAGTTCCAGGCCCTTGTTCATCATCGTGGCGGAATCGATGGAAATCTTGTCGCCCATCGACCAGTTGGGATGGGCCAACGCCTGGGCAGGCTTGGCCGCCGCCATGTCGGCCAACGACCACGTGCGAAATGGGCCGCCGGACGCCGTGAGCACAATGCGCTGAACCTTGTCGGCTTGCGCAAAATCGAACACCTGGAAGATCGCGTTGTGTTCCGAGTCAACCGGCAGCAAAGTTGCGTTGTGCTTGGCCACTTCGCTCATGAACAAGTTGCCGGCGCAGACCAAACATTCTTTATTGGCCAATGCGACAATGGCGCCACGACGCACAGCGGCCAATGTGGGCTTCAAACCCGCCGCCCCGACAATCGCCGCCATCACCCAGTCAGCGGCCAAACTACCCGCCTCGCAAATCGCCTCGGGCCCAGCAGCGACACGCACGCCCGATCCATCCAGCAAAGATTTGAGTTCGGCGTAAGCCGCCGGATCGGCGACAGCAACAAACTCGGGTTTTAATTGTACCGCCT
>JAEUKL010000300.1 GCA_016793005.1 Rhodospirillaceae bacterium
GGCAAGCATGATGTCTGGGCTGGCGCGTTTGGCCACTTCTGCGGCCTTGCACCGATGGACATCTACTTCGCCCTTGCTGACCGCTTGCGGCAGAGCCATGGCCTTGCGGCGATGAACCGCAATCTGTTTCAGCCCGTTGTACTGACTGCAACGCACCATCAGGAAAGCGCAACGCCATGAGTGCGCGCACGGTCTCTGTGGCAACCAGCGTCGTGCCCGGCCGCGAGCAGGCCTTACAGGCTGCTGCGCTGGCCTCGTGGGCCAAGGCCGGCTTTAGCGTCGTCTCGTTGAACGCACCGCACGAAGCCACTCAGGTTCAAGCGGAACATCCGACACTCAAAGTCATGACGGCGACGCGGACAGCCGAGAAAGCAGCAGGCAAGCCCCTGCCCCTGATCTCTGACCTGCTGCAAGCGGCACAACATGCGGACCCCACAGCGGACGTGGTTGGCATGATGAATGCCGACATCATTTTGCGTGAAGGCCCGCAACTAAGAACAACTCTCTTAACGGCGGCATCAAAAGCGACCGTGCTGGTACCGCGCGTTGATCTGCCAAACCTGGTCGCCTGCGCGAACTTTCAACCGAGCGGCACCGAGACGTATTCCGTCGGGTATGATGGCGCATTTCTGCCGGCCAACGCCGTTTCATCGATCCCCGAAAGTATCTTCTGTATCGGCATGCCGTTCTGGGATTACTGGCTGCCGCTGATGAGTCTGCTGCAAGGCCACGGCCTTAATGTCATCGCCTCACCCGTGGCGCTACACGTGGACCACCCGACACGCTGGAACAAAAGCGTCTATGTATTCTTTCATGCCCTGGTGGGTGACATGATGAGCGTGCTTAAGCACGAGCGCAAAAACGCCACCACACCGGCCTTGGAGATCGTGTCGGACGTTTTGCATCATAGTTATAACGACATCTTTGAACGCGCGACCCGCCCGGACGCGACAGACGCCAGTCAGGAAACCTTGGCCGCGCTGTATGACCGGATCCAAGAAGTCGTCGTGCATCACATCAAGGCGAAGGCGAAAGCCGTCCTGGTGCCCGAGGCCCCATGACGTCTGATGCCGATCATTATGTCACACGCGCCGTAAGCGCGTTGCGCTCCGGCGATGCGAAGATTGCTCAGACCGAACTCGGGCACGCCGTTGCGGCTAACCCAAACCATGCCGAAGCGCTGCACCTGCTGGGCGTGTTGGCGTTTCAGGATGGCGATGCAGCAAAAGCCATCACGCTTATTCAGCGCGCTATCGCTTCACGCCCTGACTTTGCCGATGCCTACAGCAACCTTGGCTCGGTGCTTATGGCGACGGGCCAGAACGAAAGCGCCGAGGCCGCACTACGGCGGGCCGTCGCGCTGAACAATCAGTCGGCCGCGATTCATTTCAATCTGGCGAACGTTTTAAGCGCGCAGCAAAAATACAATGAGGCCCTTGCCTCCTATCAAGCTGCTGTTCAGATTCAGCCCACCTACCCCGAAGCCTGGAACAACCTGGGCGCAGCTTATCGCGAGCTTGAGAACCTGGCCATCGCCGTGACGTGCTTTGAAAAAGCCGTTGCTGGGCGTCCTAGCTATGCCGAAGCGCAGTACAATCTTGCGAATGCCTATCGCGATCAGATGCGCCTCAGCGCCGCCGAAGACCACATGCGCAAAGCCATCGCGCTCAATCCGGGGAACGCAAAGGCGCATAACGCGCTCGGCAATATTTTGAGCGACAGCGCACAATCGGAATTAGCTCTGACCGCCTTTGAACAGGCAGAGAAACTGGACCCGGCCTCCGTCCCCATCAGCAGCAATGTGCTGAGTTGCTTGCAGTATGTTCCCGGCATTACAGACGCGCGTTTAGCCGCGGCCCACGCTCACTGGGTTGGCGCGCATAATGATCTTTTCACAGCACCCCACCACCGCATCACCAACCGCGATCCATCGCGCCCGTTGAATGTTGGCTTTGTTTCAAGCGACCTCGGTCATCATCCGTGTGGTTTTTTGAGCGTAAGGCTGTTCGAGCACCTAGATCGTAAGGCTGTTAATGCCGTTGTGTTCAGCAACCGCAATCCGGCGCGCGAGGATCACATCTCGCGACGCATCGCCGACGTTACCGACTGGCGGCGCGTTGCTGATGTCACCGACGCAAACCTTGCCGCCGACATTGCCGCGACCCAGATTGATATCCTCATCGATATGAACGGGCACACAGCCGGGCATCGGTTGGGGGTGTTTGCGCGCAAACCCGCACCGATCCAAATGACGTGGCTTGGCTATGTGGGCTCAACAGGCTTGCCGACGATGGACTACATCATCGCCGACCGCTGGCACGCACCAGAAAACGCACCCATTACAGGCCCTGAAAACGTTCTGCGCCTGCGCGACGGTTATACCTGCTACGACCCATTGGTCAGCAATGGCGACGTAACGCCGCTTCCAGCTTTATCAAATGGCTTTATCACCTTCGGCAGCCTGAACAACGCCAACAAACTAAGCCCAACCGTGATTAAGACGTACGCGGCCATTATGGCGCGCATACCGAACAGCCGCATGATATTGGCGTTCCGTGGTTTGGATGATCCAGCGGTGAACACACGCTTGTTATCGTGGTTCGCTGGCCATGGCATTGATGCAACTCGTATCGACATTCATGGTTACGCTCCGCATGAAAAATTCCTCAGCCACTACAATCGCATCGACTTAGCACTCGACACATTCCCCTACGCGGGCGGGCTAACCACCTGCGAAGCGCTGTGGATGGGCGTACCCGTCGTAACCTTTCCTGGCGCAACCTTCGCCGGGCGTCATGCCGCCAGCTACATGAACAACGCTGGCCTTTCTGATTTTGTGGCCGCCGACCAGAACGGCTTTGAGGACTTGGCCGTCGCCAAAGCGCAAGACGTCGGCGCACTTTCTGCATTGCGCCAAAACATGCATGCGCGGCTGAATGCATCACCGCTGATGGATGGTACGCGCTTTGCTGAATCATTCACCCTGGCAATGCGCGAGGCCTGGCAAACGTATTGCGTGTCTAAGGCGTGAAATCGGCAATCGCCGCCAAGAAGCGATCAGTCTGCGCCGCCCAACTCCAAGTTTGCATAAAAGCTGCCGCGGCAACGCCACGACGCAGACGGTCATCGCGGTCCGCATAGGCTTGCTCAAGCCGCATCACGATCTCATCAATCGAGGATTCGCCCCATCCTTCTAAATCCTTGCGGCCGGTGATGGCGCCGATGGGGATTTGCAAATCCAGTGCATAGCAGTTGTCGGGGCGCATCAGATCGGTGTGGCCAGTGTTGCGCGACAAGATCACCGGCACACCTGAAGCCATGCACTCCATGGCCACCAAATTCGTGCCGCCTTCGCAGCGGCTGGGCAGCAGCGCCACATCGGCCTCGCGCAACACGGCAGGTGTGTCGACATTGCGCAGCGTCCCCAAGTCGATAATCGCATGCGGCGGGATTCTGTTGGCTGCCGCCCACCCTGCGATATCAAGCCGGCCATCGGCGCTTAAACCGGGCTGCTGCTTCAGGTGTGCGGACATCGCCATGCTTTGGGCGGCCTGCGGCCACGGGCTGTGCCACGCCGTCACCAGCACGGCATCGGTGTGCTTGGCCTGAAACCGCTGGAACGCGGCAACAACCAAATCCTGCCCCTTGCGGTATTCAAGTTTGCCGCCCGAAAAGACAACGAACTTGTCCCCGAAGCGTCCCTGCTTTGGCGCCGGCGTGAACAGTTTCAGGTCCACACCCTGCGGGCAGTTACGCACCGCCGTAAGCCCGTGGCGTTGCAATACCTCGGCATTCCACGATGAGCCCGCGACAATCACCGCAAAGCGCTTGGCTGCGTCAATGTTCTCTGGGGGGATCACCGCCGATTCAAAAAACACTACCCCGATGTCCGGCGCACCACGCAAGGCCTGCAGCGGCGCGGGAAGATCGAGCTTATCCCCTAAGGCGTGCAGCATCGGAAAGGCAAAGGGCCCGGCGCGCGCCCGAAAGGCTGCATAGTTTTCGGGCTGGCGGGCCAAGGCGGAGCCAAGGCGGGCCGCGTCGGCCTCAGGCAACTGCAAATCGGCAGCTTTAAAAAATAATTCAGGCGCGACCCCGCGGTCGGCCAGCGCCAAAGCCAGGTTCAAACCATAGGTTCCCCACCCGCTGGGCACCCCGACCTGCCAGGCAATTCCAAGTTTTCGTACCGTTCCCATGGTCTTTTAAAGTGTTCTTTACCAATCATACGTAGGTGTGGGGGTGGTCTTGCGCCGAATGTAACGTTCCAGCACAAGGCTCAAGAGGCAAGGGCTAACTGCAAACCGGGGGGACCGGTTCAGCTCAACTTGCACAGCCGACGAACGCGTACTGCCAAAGCGGCAGGGAAGGAAGAGTCCATGTCAGATTTCATGATGAGCCAACTGCAAGGTCTTTTGGGCAAAGTGTCCGATGACCTCGACAAAATGGGCCGCAACACTAATGCCCATTTGGACAACGTGTTGGGCGCTATCGACGATCTGGCCGCCAACGTTTTCGCAACGCAGGCAGTGCTGGCTGTTCTCCTGAAGAAAAATCCCGTCGATCCGGCCGAAGCCAAAGCCTGGATTGCGGCGCAGACCGGCGACGATGCGACGCCGAAGACCAACGCCATCGTCGATATGATCACATCGCGTCAGTAACCGATCCGCCGCCACACCGTTCAGCTTTCCATTCTGCAGCGCCCGGCATAGGTTTGGCCTATGTCGTCGTCGTTCATTCTTGACCTCTACCAATTTGCCACCGGCCTGCTTGCGCTGACCATGCCGGCA
The DNA here is from genome assembly GCA_016793005.1 of Rhodospirillaceae bacterium. Lineage (GTDB taxonomy): Bacteria > Pseudomonadota > Alphaproteobacteria > Rhodospirillales > Rhodospirillaceae. The sequence continues at coordinate 4,788 of JAEUKL010000300.1, forward strand.
TGGCTGCGGCGCAGGGTGCGATTGGGCAAGGAAGATGCCGCGCGTTGGCGCGAACGCTTTGGCGACACAGCCCGCCCCCGCCCAGCCGGATCAGTGGTGTGGTGCCATGCTGCCAGTGTGGGCGAAACGGCATCCATTCTCCCCCTTCTGACGGCCCTTACTGAGCGCGGCCTGAATGTTGTTCTGACCACCGGCACCGTTACATCGGCTCAACTGGTTGCCGACCGCGCACTGGCACATGTGATTCATCAGTACGCCCCGCTGGATCACACCGCCTGGGTTGAACGCTTTCTCGCTCACTGGCAGCCCAAACTTGCATTACGCGTCGATTCCGAAATTTGGCCCAACACACTGATGGCCTTGCGCGCGCGAAACATCCCAGCCGTGCAAATCAATGCGCGCATGTCGGCCAAGGCGTTCGACACCTGGAGTATCTTTCCCGGGTTTATGAAGGCCGTGTTCGGAGCGCTGGACCTTGTATGCGCGCAGTCGGATGCTGATCGCAACCGCTACCTCAAACTCGGTGCGTCGAACGCTGTACACACCGGCAACCTGAAATTGGCGCAAGCCCCCTTGCCGTTTGATGCAGCGGCGTTGGACACCTTAAAGGCTGCGGTTACGGGCCGCCCGGCCTGGACAGCCGCCAGCATTCATCCGGGAGAGGAGTTGATTGTCGCGCGCGCGCACATCGAGATCAAAGCCAAGCTGGGCAGTGCGCTGGTTTATGTCGTCCCGCGCCATCCTGCGCGTGGGCCAGACATGGCGGCACACATGCGCGGACTTGGATTACGCATTGCGCAACGTAGCCTGGGCGAACCCATAACACCCGAAACCGACGTGTACCTTGCCGATACCATGGGCGAGTTAGGCTTGTTCTATCGCTTGGCGCCTGTGTGTTTTGTCGGGAAATCATTTGCGGTGGGCGGCGGACAGAACCCTGCCGAGCCCGCGCAACTCGGCTGCGCGTTGGTCTGGGGCCCGGATATGTCGAACTTCGCTGCACTGGCCGCAGATCTTGAAGCAGCCCGCGCCGCTGACAAGGTAGAAGCACCCGCCGGCCTGGGGGCTGCGGTTCTCAGGCTTTTGTCCGATGCCGCGCGCGTTGCACGCATGGGTGATGCCGGACAGCACTACGTCGCCCAGAATACCGACGCCCTAAACCGCACGCTTGCGCGACTTGCCCCCTATCTCGACCGGCTTTGAATCTTGTAAGTTGCCGCCAACATAAATCCGCATTCACAATTCCGGTCACCAGCGCCGCTTATGGACTCTCAGTCAGAACGTAAACTTCGCGAACTGCGCCTGAATCTGGCCGAGGTGTGCCTGGAAGGCCGCGTCGAGCGGCTGACGGCCTTGTGCCGCAATCCGGCGGGTGATGCGATCCTGACGATGGTCAACTCGGGCGTGCGGCACTTGGCTCTCAGCAAGGCCGAGCAAGCTGTCGCCGAACGCTGCCACCGCGTCCTCAGCGTCGAGCATGACATGGGCCGCAAAGTCGGCGCGTATATGGGCCTGAACCTGTTCAGTTTCCCGCAATCCATCGAACGCACTTTTGATATTGTCGATGTGCCCATCCCGCTGCTGACGACCGTGGTGAAACTGCTGTTGTCGGTGCCGCCGTTCTTCACCCGCGACGGCATGCGCAAACGCAGTCTGGCGCACCTGGAAGCGACGGTCGCCGATCTTCACAAAGCGACAAAAGTAATCGAGGAGCCGGAATTCTGCGAAGCTTTGCTGGAAGGATTTGTCGACGGCTTTAACCTTACCTCAGTGTACGGGGAGGATGTGTCGCTGAAAACATTGGCGATCCAACGTGCCGATCTGATCCGCGCTTACTTAAAACTGAAGAACCTTGATCGCGACGTTATTTTGCCGCCGCGCGCCGAAGACGACCCCGTGATTCGCATGGGCATTTTATGTCCGGGCGCGGCCAGTGAGACGGCAGCGTTGCGCGGGCATCTTTTGGGCCTGGACCGCAGCGTGTTCCACGTGATCGCCTTTGTGCCCGACGAGGCCGCGGGCCCCATCAGCGCCAACTTTGGCGACATTGCCGCCGAGATTGTCGCACTTCCTGTGGCCGATATCGCCGCCAGCGCCGATGCCATTGTCGCGGAAGGTCTGGATATTCTGCTGTGTGGCGCAAACCTGACCAACACATGCAAATTCCCGTGGACACTCCTGATGGCGCAGCGTCTGGCCCACTTGCAGGTCGCGATGCACAGTTGTCCGTTGACGACCGGCTTTCCCAACGTCGATGCCTACATCAACGGCGAACTGAACGAACCGCCCGACGCTGAAAAAGAATACACCGAGCAACTTCTGTTACTGCCCGGGTCGTCGAACCATTACGCCTTCGCGGGCGAAAACCCAGAGCCCCTGCCCCTCACGCGCGAGCAGTTGGGCGTGCCCGATGCAGCGCTGCTGCTGGTATCAGGCGCAAACTTTTTCAAAATCGGGCCCGACCTGGTCGACGCGTGGGCGCGCATTATGGAAAAGACCGAGAGCGCGCACCTCCTGCTGTATCCCTTCAACCCAAATTGGACGACGCATTATCCGTTCAAAGACGGCTTTTTGCGGTTCATTCAATCAGAGTTCGCCGCGCGCGGCGTCAGCGTCGACCGGCTGCATGTGATCGAGGCGCAAGCCAATCGCGGGCCGATCCTTTCCATTTTGCAAGTGGCGGATCTCTATCTCGACAGCTTCCCGTACTCGGGCGCGGTGTCGATCACCGATCCGCTGATGGCAGGCTGCCCGCCCATCGTGAAGGAAGGCAAGACTGCACGGTGCCGTCAAAGCGCGGCCATGCTGCGCGAGATAGGGCTGGATGTTCTGGTGACGCGCAGTTTGGATGACTACGTCACGCTGGCGACGCGACTGCTGAATGACAGCAGCTTGCGCCGCGAGATGACGGAAGCGGTTTTGGATATCGCCGAACAACAGGCCTTTACCAGCCCGCTCGGGGCGAGCGTGGGCGAGTTCCTGGCGCGCGCACTGGCCGACAAGCTGCGCGCCTCGCAACCCTGATTTCGATTTTCCGGCTTAAGGTTTCCCAACCGAGAAATGCGGCGACGGTTGATTCTTGATCAACGCCGCCTCAAGCCGTGCAATGTGCTCGTTGCGCACGGCTTCACTGACCCGCAACTGCGCGATGCGTTGCTCTTGGCCCGCATGCAAACGCCCGATGCGCATGATCATCAAGGCCATGCGCTCTTCGGCGCAGGCAATCAGGTTCATGCGCGGCCATTCAGGCGGCTGGAAGGCATCAAGACGATCAATGCGGTTCAGCGAACGCACGCGCATGGTGTTGTCATCACGCCAATGAGCGCCAAGGATGAAGTACCCCAGCGATGCAAACTCGCCGACGACGGTTTGAATCTGCTCTGGGTCGATGTCGTAGAACGCATAGTTCAGTTTTACGATGCGCGGTTGCCAGCGCTTTACTTTCACCAAGTTCTGCAACTTGGTCAGGTCTTGGGGCGCCCAGAACGGTCCCTCGCATGATAATAGTGTTGGCTGACCGATGGTTCCGTCATCGGTGGTCGTTGCCGGCACCTGGGCCAAATCAATCGGCTGCGCGGCCTGAAAACCCGATGCGGCATGAACGCGCCAGCCCGACATGGCGTACTGCTGCATCTGCGCACCACTGGCCGCCGACAAAAAAACGGCGCTGGGCGCAGGCGAGTCATCGGAAAATAAAATCGGAATATCGTCGCTCAAAAGCCACCATCCTTCGAGAAGCAGACCAGCTTAACCCCAAACAGTTAATGTTTTGACTGCGCAACAAATTCGCCAAGCGCACGAACCAATGCGCTGACGGGCACGCGCCAATCGCGCGGCGGCGCCTGGCGGAACAAGCGAAGTGCCGGATACCAGGGGCTATCCTCGCGCCCGTGCAGCCAGCGCCAGTCGTTGCCGCGCGCAATCAGGACCCATGTGCGCTTGCCCATGGCGCCGGCCAAATGGGCCACAGCCGTATCGACGGTGATCACCACGTCCAGCGCCGCAACTACGCGCGCCGTAGCAGCGAAATCCGTCAACTGCGGCGCAAGGTCGATCACCACGGTACCATCGGGCAAATGCTTCAGATCTTCAGCGCCAGGCCCGACCTGCAAGCTATAGAATGTCGCCCCGGGCACCTTCAGAACATCAGCCAAGGCCGTGAGGTCAATCGAACGGAACTTATCGTTTTCGTGGTTTGGATTGCCGCTCCACACCAACCCCACGCGAACGCCAGGACGATCAAGCGATAGTTTTGATGGGGCTGATACATAAGGAACTGTGGCGGGAATTGTTTCAAGCGTGATCCCCAGGGCCTTCGCAGCACTCATGATGGGCAGATAGAAATCCGCGCGCGGCAACGGCGCACCCAATGTCACGACTTCGGCCACACCCGGCACTGTCGTCAAAAGGGCCTCCAAACCGGGATGACATTCCAAGACAACGCGGGCACCCTGATCTGCAAACACTGCGGCAAAACGGCTGAAGTGAATCATATCCCCCAGGCCCTGCTCGGCGGTCAGCAGCAGCGTCTTTGCTTTTAAGTCGTCACCGGCCCACCGCGGCAGCGAGATCGGCCGTTCGTTGCGCCCCTCGCGCTTGAACCGCCATTCGTATTCGGCAAACCCGTCGCGCAAGTTGCCTTTTACCAGCAGAAGGTTGGCCAGATTCCAATGGGCCTCGGCATGATCGGGGCTGGCGTCGAGCGCCTTGCGTAGCCACTTCTCGGCAGCGTCCAGGTGACCCCAAGTGCGGTAAATCATCGCCACATTGATGAAAGGCCGCGGATCATCAGGGTTCAACAAACCAGCCTTATGGAACCAACGCTCGGCCTCGGGTAAGCGATCCTGCTTATATAATGCGATGGCGCGCTGCAGTTCGGCTTCAAAGCGGCTTTCACCGTAGGCATTGGCCTGAGCAGCGGCGTGGCCCAGCATCTTCTCGGCCTTGGCGTACTCACCTTTTTGTTTGTAAAGCATCCCCAAGTCATAGAGAGCGGGCTTGTGCGTCGGGTCGACGCGCACGGCCCCCACCAAAGCCAGGATGGCTTCATCGACCAAGCCCAACTGACGCAGTGATGTGCCAACGCCGTGATAAAGATCCGGGTCAGAGGGCTTGAGGTGTAGGGCGCGTTGAAAAAGTTGCAGAGCGGAGCCCGCATTGTTCAGATGCAGCATAATGGCACCGGCCTGCCGCAGGGCCAACACATGATCGGCATCGTACGCCAGAACACCCTGGTAGATTGCCAACGCCTTGTGCGCCGCACCGGCTGCCAAAGCCGCTTCGGCATCATCCAGCAAACCGTCAATGATTTCGCTGACCGGTGTGGTCATGGTAGGGTCGGCCAACAGATCAATTTGAGTTTCGTTATAGGCGTTCTCTCACTCCTTCTTATCTCACGTTATGGCCGGTCCTCCAACGTTCGATCCAGCTTCAGCACACGGCGTTATTGCGCAAGCGACAGCACTGCTTGAGCAAGGCCGTACGGTTGAGGCCATCGGCCTGCTGCAAAACGCCGTGGCGGCCGATGCGGCCAACGCTGAATTGCGGTTCACGCTGGGCGTTGCCTTAACAGAGTCGGGCGATGCGCGGCTGGCCGCACCGGTGCTGCTGAAAGCCACACGGCTTGCGCCGGGCTGGTTGGCCCCCCGCCTGATGCTCGCCAAAGCCCTGCATACAAGCGGACGCAGCGCCGATGCATTAAGTGTATTGCGGCAAACCACACAGGACATGCCCGACGCTGCCGACGCTTGGGCCCTGTATGGCAACCTTGCGCGCCAAAGCGGCGACAATGCCGCAGCCATCGACAGCTACGAGCATTATCTGCAACTGCAGCCCAATGATGTCGGCGCGCTGAATAATTTGGCGGTGGCCTTGCGCGCGCAGCATCGCATTCATGATGCCATCGCGGTTTATAAAACAGCCTTGCGGTTCACGCCGGATACCGGATTGCTGCATGCCAATCTGGGCAATGCGCTTGACGCTGCCGGTTTAAGCGCTGAGGCCGAACATCATTTGCGCAAAGCCGTAGGCCTGATGCCGGGTGCGCCCGATGCGGCTTATAATCTCGCGGCGCATTTAACCCGCGAAGAAAGACCGGATGAAGCCGCCCCCATCCTGCGTGAGATTGTCTTGCGCCATCCTGACCGCTGGGATGCCTGGACCAACCTGGGTGTGGCGCTTGTCGCGCTGGGTGAACTGCGCGAAGCGGAAGCATGCTACCGCGCCGCGCTTGGGCTGGCGCCATCAGCGCCCGAAACGCACTACAACCTTGCCTGGCTGTTGTTGCTGGACGGCCAATGGCGCGAAGGATGGACCGAGTACGAATGGCGCTGGCAGTTGCCGAACTTCAGTTCACGCAAACGCGCGCACACAACACCGGCCTGGGACGGCACACCGCAGCCAGGGCGCACAATTTTACTGCATGCCGAGCAAGGCCTCGGCGATACGATCCAGTTCGCGCGGTTTGCAAAAGCCGTGCGCGCGAAATGTCATCGCGTTATTGTGGATGCTCCGAAAGGCCTGATCCCACTACTGCAAACCATTGAGGGCATTGATGCCGTTGTGGATGCGGCAGTTCCTTCGCCGCCGCACGATGTTCATGCTCATTTGCTGGGATTGCCCCGGTTGTTGGGAATCACGCCGAGCAGCATCTCTCCCGAGCCTTACGTCAGCACCCCAACCGCCATCGCACCCCACCTGCAATTGCCCGCCACCACGCGCCCACGCATCGGGTTCGTTTGGGCTGGGTCTGCCGACAACAAGATCGACCGCCGCCGCAGTTGCGACGTGGCAAACTTCCTGACGTTGGCACAAGCGACCGATGCGGATTTTGTCAGCCTCCAGATCGGCCCCAGGGCCCAGGACCTTTCAGAGCCAAAGGCCAATATCGTGGCGCGCATTGATGGGCGGGCGGCCGACTGGACCGAGACCGCCCAAATCCTGGCTCAGATTGACCTTGTCATCAGTGTGGATACTGCGGTGGCCCACTTGGCCGGCGCCATGGGCAAACAGACCTGGATTCTGTTGCCCTTCAGCCCTGACTTCCGCTGGCTGCTGACGGGCGCGGCCACCCCATGGTATTCGTCAGTTCGCCTTTTCCGTCAACGGGTTAGAGGGGATTGGGCGAGTTTGTTCCACGATGTTGGCCAAGCTTTAACGCTTTGGATACGCTCTCGCGGCTAGGCTTGGAACCTTGGACTAGGCTGCCCCATGTGTTAAGGGTACCGTTGCATACGGGCGGCCAAACCGTTTGCGCGAGCGCGCCTAAAGTGGGCGCGTGGATCAGGGTAGAAGCCCTCAGAATGGAGAGTCCCGTTGGTTGGCATCTTGCAAGGCGGCGATGGATCGCGGTTGTTTGGCTCCTTACCCAGCCAAACCAACATCCTGTTGGACAACATTCGCGCCAACACGGCTGAACGTTTTGCCGCCGATAAGAAAGTCATCGACGATGCAGCTCAAGCCCGGTCGGATGCCATCGACCGCGAGAACGAGCGCTATATCTCAGTCAAAGCCCAGATCAACAATGCCGCCATTGCCGTCCAAAACGGTCAGGAAAGTGCGGATACCGTGCGCAACACCTTGCTGGAACTGCGCACCAGCATTGCGCTTGCAGGCCAGCAAGGCGAGGACGCCGATTTACGCGCCGCCCAATTTGATGGCCAGGTGAACTCGATCAACGACGAAGCCAATTCCATGGGGCCGCTGTTCAACTTGGTCGGCGCCATTAACCGTAATGACTATACGCCCAACCAGATCGAGTACCGCAACAGCCTCGGTGCCAGCGCCACCACGCTGACAGGCACACACATTGGCGCGGATTACCGCATCAAGGCGAGTGATGGAACCTACTGGATCCCCGACCTCGGCACCGACACCATTGTGCAGCGCTCGGACATTCAGGGTGTGATCCAGAAGACCACGCTCAGCGACGGCACTGAAATCGAAAAGATGGCGTCGACCCGCAACGCCGTAAAATTGGTCAGCTACAACGAAGCGACCAAGGATATCACCCTTGAAGTCACCTTCGACCCCAGTTTTCCACCCGAGACCGTGACCGGGAAGCTGGAAGGCGATGGCTTGGGTTTGATGCCGGCCTTTTTCTATGATGGTCTGAAAACAGCGTCGGGCCGCCAGCGCGCTTTTGATGCCGTCAACAAGGCGGAAGTCGAACTGACCAGCCGCCTGACGCAGCTGACCAAAAATGCTGCAGTCGTTAAAAAAGACAATCAGCGCATTGATGACGAACTGAACCGCCTGACCCAAGACAAAACCAAGTCGATGGTCGATCAGCTGAACGAGACCGAGAAACTGCAAATCAAAGTGCAGCAGCAGGTCCAGGCCATGTACTACAATCTGGAAACCCTGTCTTCGCAGCAGCAGAACTATATCCAGGCGTTTGCGGGTTACGTGAAAAGCCCGTTCCTGCAGATCAGCGTCAAAGCTTAACAAACTATTGGCAGATTCTGCCGCATCAAGGCGGCAACTCTTGCCGAGCGGCCCCCACGGCCACCGGCCACCCGATCCCCTAGCCGATATCTTATCTATGAAAATCAATCAGTTAGCGCCTTCGTGCTGGCTGGCCCATCCCTTGCATCGGTGTCTGCGGCTTGGTGTGCCCGAGCCGTTTTGTGATGGGAGTGGAAGATGGAATTTGCTGCAGTTAACAGCCCGAAGTCGGCCGGCAAGACCGTTGCGATCACGCTGACCAATGAGGAAGCGAAGAATCCGGCCAACGCGTTCTCCGCCCTTCTGAACTTGGGCGCGGGCGGAATGAAGTTCAACGCCGAGCAATCCATCAGCAAAGCCGAAGGTCAATGGCTGCGCGCCGCCCAATCGGCACAGCGCGAGCGTGATGCAGCCCAGAAACCCAAAGCCGACCACGACATCAAACCGAAAGACAAAGTTGCAGACGCTGAAAAGCCTGCCGACGATGAACATGACGACGTCGCTGCGGCCGAGAACACGTCTAAGAAGACCGAAAAGACCGCGACGAAAGACAGCAAAGCCCAGGCCGCCACCGAAGCACAGCCCACCGAGCAAGTTGCTGCTGTCGGTTTGGACGCTATTCAATCGGTCGCCATCCAATTCCAAATCCTGGTGCAGCTGCCGGACGGCAAACTGCAGGACATGGGAACCTTTGATTTGAAGTCCTTGCTAGCGGCAGCGTCGCAAGACTCAAAGTTGGCCTCGGCGCTGGAAGCGGCCTTCGGCCAAGCGGCTGAGTCTTTGGCGGCGGGTCAATCGCTTCTGGGCGACCTGACGCAAGCCACAGCGGCCGACCCCACGGCGATGGCCGCATTGCAAGACCTTGGCGCCGGCGCTGCGGTTGATGCGGGCGATGCCACAAACGTTGCGGATCTGTTCAAGCAGATTGCGGCTGCGTTCCGTCCGCTGGCGCACGAAGCCATTAATAACGCTGCGGCAACACAGGCCGCCAAGACAGCGACGAATGCGACAGCGGCGATGGCCGAACATGTGGCGGCCAGCAATGACTTAGTCACACCGGAAGTTGCCGAGCAATCAGCCGCGCTCTCGAAACTTCTTGGCGACGACAACAAGATCCGCATTCAGGTGGCCGTGAATGGCCGCACCGTTGCCGACATTCCTTTCGAGTACAGCCAGTTTAACCGCTACACCGGCTATAATCCGGAAGCTTCGCGCACAGCTTCAACCGCCAACGGCCAAGCGGGTCTTGGAACGGCCAGTAACACGGCGGCCATGGCTGAAGAAGTTGCCGAACTGCTGACACCGCAAACGAATACGTCGCCCGCGACACCCGCGAGCGGCACGGCCACAGCGGCTCCGGCCCCCGTCGCCGCCCCGATGGCCGCGAACAGCGGTTTGCAAACCAACGTCGGCTCGCAGCAAAACAGCAATACCGGCACAATGCCGCGTGAGATGGCCGCAGTGCGTGCGCCCGAAGCAGCCGCGCCGACCGCCGCCAACAGCAACACGTCAAGCCAGTCACAGCCCACCAGCTTTGCGGCCGCATTGAACCAAACCGGCGGCAATACGGCGACAACCCAAACCGCTGCGGCCGAACGCCCGGTGCCGACGCAGCCGCAGCAAGTGATCGACCAGATCAAGGTGAACATTACCCGCGCCGCGAAAGCAGGCATGGACCGCGTCACCATTCAGCTGCGCCCGGAAGAATTGGGCCGCATCGAGATCAAATTGGAAATGACGTCGGAAGGCAAAGTTACGGCCGCCGTCACCGCCGATAAAGCAGCGACGCTTGAACTGCTGCAACGTGAATCGCGCGGCCTGGAACGCGCCTTGCAAGACGCCGGCTTGCGCGCGGACGCCAACGACTTGCAGTTCAACCT
>JAEUKL010000357.1 GCA_016793005.1 Rhodospirillaceae bacterium
CCTCTCTCCTCGGGTGGGTATCAAAGCGAGTTCACAATGAAAAACCTTCTCTCTCTTTCTGCGGCGATCTTCGGATTGGCCATGTCGGTGTCTGCGGTTAGTTCGGCGTCGGCCCAAGAGGCCGATGATGCGACCATGAAGTTGGGCCAACGCGTGTTCCTGATGTGCCGCTCGTGCCATTCCACGGAAGCCGATGGTCGCCACAAAGTGGGTCCGAACCTGCATGGCGTGTTCGGCTCGAAGGCCGGCTCTAAGGAAGGCTTCAAGTACTCTGACGTCGTGAAGAACTCGGGCATCACGTGGTCGGAAGAAACCATCAACGAATGGCTGACCAAGCCAAAAGACTTCATGCCGGGCAACAAGATGGCCTTCGCGGGCGTGCCCAAGCCGGAAGACCGCAAGGCGCTGATCGCTTATTTGAAGGCGCAGACTAAATAGTTTCTTGGCCAAATAATTCCGCTGCCAGTGCAGCCATAAAAAAACGGCGCTTCATGATGAAGCGCCGTTTTTGTTGGGGCGTTCTGACGCCTTTTATTTCACGATCGTCACAGGGATTGCGGCGAGGTGCGTCACCTTGGTGGCGACCGAGCCGACAAACAAGCCTTTCAGGCTGGTCATACCGCGCGCGCCCATAACGATTTCATGGCAGCCGGTTTTCTTGGCGAACTTCACGATGGTTTCAGCCGCATCACCTACTTCGCTGTAGGCATCGGCTTTGAGCAATCGCTGCAGCGTGCGGATTTTCGGCGCGCTTAAAACCTTCTCGCTCTCGTTGTTCTGGAATTCGCTGATCATCTTGCGGCTGACAAAGCGGTTGGGCGGCATGCCCGGCTGCACGTTTAGCAGCAGCACTTCAAACCGGTCGCCCTGTTTGCGGCGATCAGCAATGTATTCCAGGGCTCTAACGGCGTGAGCAGAGCCATCGATGGGAACAAGAACACGGCGCATGGCAACTCCATTAGTAATTCTTCGGCTTGACGTAGCCTTTGGCGTATTTTTTCAGTTCATCAGGGATTTGCGGATTGTAGGGCGCATCCCAGGTGAACGGCAGTTTCTCGGTCGCGAATGTATTCACAAGTGGGCCGCCGATGGTACGCACAAACAGGTGATATCCGGTGTCGGTGCCTGATGGGCCATGGTAGACGTCCTCGCGCCACCAGGCATAGCCGCCGGGGCCCATGCGTCCACAGTCGCCCCACACATAATCGCCTTCAATCACGTACAATTCTTCGACCATCGGGTGGGTCCACTGTGGTTTGGCCATGCCCGGCGGCACGCGATGCGGGGGCGAGCAATACAGGAACGACACTTCACCCGTGTACGGATCGGTGCGGAACGGCTTGATCGCCACACCCTTGGCCAATTGCGGGTCGACCAGGCCCGGATCCCAATCCATCATCTTTGGGTCGACGAACTTCACCAGCAATTTTTCGTCAAATGTTTTGCCCTTGCCGTTCACGATCATGGGTTTGTCGTAAAACATGGTCAGAAGCACTGCGCCCTTGGGGGAGGCGGCCGCTTCGCGCGTATAGCCTGCCGGGAAAAAGCCATAGCAGTGGCGGTCATAGGTTTGACCGTTGATGGTGATTTCCCCGTCCAACACCATGAACTCTTCGTGGGCCGTGTTGTACTCGGGCGCGGTGCGCTGCCAGCCGGCGGGGTAGCGCACGATGGTTGTGGCATCTGTGCCTTTCTCGTCGATGCTGAGCATTTTCATCTCAACATCTTCACGACCCGGACCGTACAAGCCTTTCTGCCAGGGCAGATCTTGCGCTTGAACGAACATAATGTGCGGGCGAGCCATGAAATTATCCTGACATTGCGAGTGGATGAGACGTTGATGAATGCGGTGATCATGCGCATGATCCAGCGGACCATACTGGTACGCGCGAGGTATTTGGAAGTGCAATTCGGCGCAAAATTTTTGCTAAAAATTTGAACCACAGCCGCTGCAACGAAATATCATTCACACGCGTGAAAAGTGTGAGCCGCGCTCATTTACTTTTCCGTGATTTCTTCGCTTTTATCGCTGCCCGCGCGCTTGCTTCAAAAATCTGCTCGCACATGCCCATGGCCTTGGCCCAGCCGGCTTTCGTATCAAGCGCGATGCCGTTGAAGTCCGGGTCGCTGCCGGCCCGCAATGCCATGTACATGGTGGCCGCGTACATCACCATGCGCACCGGCATCAGTTCCGGGTCGCGAAAACGTGGATCATCCTCGCTTCGGGGCAAAGCTCTGTGACCCAGCTTGCGTTTCACTTTTGCTAAAGCTTGCGTCACTTCGGTGTTGCCGCTGAGGTGGTATGCCAGGATTTTCAACGCGACAGGGCGTGAACGCAGATTTGTTGCGCCGTGCACCATGATTTGCTTCAGCCCCGAGAGACGCGTCTCTCGGTCGGCCGAGTTGATCTGGTCGGCGAATTTCTGATCGCTGGTCCACAAATGATGCCGCTCGGCGCAGGCCTGCACCAAACCTTGGAAGCCGCCGAAATAACGGTAGATGAGGGGCTTTGCGATCCCGGCTTCTTCTGCGACAGCCGTCACGTTGGCGGCTTCGATGCCGCGATCCAGCAACAGACGTTCAAATGCGTCGATAATCTTGATGCGCGTGCGGTCGCTTTTGCGCAGCTTCGGCTTTTCGTTCTGCGCGTCAACGGTTGTTACGGGCGTTGCTTCGCTCACGGCGCTGAAACCACGGCTAAAATGTTACTTGTTGGTTCGACATTGAAATCTGGCTTAGGCGATTGAGAAACCTTCCACAAGTCCTGAGACTCCCCAATGACCGAAACCATCCCATTCGTCGAATTATTCCACGCCCCGATCACAAGCGGTAGGGCCAGTTCACCGGTAATGCGGCTTGTCAGGGCCGTGGGCCCAGTGCAGACTTTCTCACGGGGATGCGATGTACTTTCTAATCAGGGGACTATCCATGAAGCATACGACGTTCGGTGTGATCACACTGTCTGCAGTTCTGGCCTTTGCGGTTGGGGTAAGCAGTGCCTCGGCTCAAAGCATGAAAAAAGGCAAAGGCGGCAGTGAAGTCCAGGGCAACAGCAAGGGCGGCACCAAGGATATCGAAAAGTGCGATGCACCGATGGGCACGCTGGCTGTCGTTGAGCCACAGGACTACACCGCTCAGGCGTTGCAGGCGATTGGCTTGCCCAGCCCGACGGGTTTGATCCGCCTGATCATTCAACAGTCGGGGTGCTTCCAGTTAGTCGAGCGCGGCATGGCGATGCAGAACATCATGCAAGAGCGCAACTTGGCCGAAGGCGGGCAACTGCAGCGCAATTCCAACATGGGTGGCGGCCAAATGGTGACCGCCGATTATATCCTCACGCCTAATGTCGCGTTTTCGCAAAACGATGCGGGTGGTGCGGGCGCAGCTTTGGGGCTGCTGCCGGGTAAAGTGGGCGCAATCGGCGGCTTGTTGGGTGCGGGTATGAAGTCCAAAGTCGCGCAAACCAGCATGGTGTTGGCTGATACACGCACCACGCTTCAAGTCGCAGCGGCTGAAGGCTCTGCCAAAGCAACCGACTTTGCGCTGGGTGGGATCATAGGCGCAGGCGGTATCGGTGGCGGCCTGGGTGGATACACCAGCACGGCCGAGGGCAAAGTGATTGCGTCCAGCTATGTCGACAACTGGAACAACATCGTGCGCGCCGTTCGCGGCAATCTGCCGCCGCCGAATGCCATGGCTGCGGCAGGCGGTGGGGCCGGTGGTGCGGCGCCGCAAGCGGGTGCAGGCTTCCAGCCGGGCGATGTGCTGGTTCCCAAAATCAAAGGCGTGAAGATTTTCGCTGCCGCCGACAAAGCCTCGAAAGTGGTGTCGGCTGACTCATCTGAATTTGTCTACATGGGCGAAGAGTCAGGCTCGTTCGTGAAAGTCGCATCAGCCGGTGGTGAAGGCTGGGTCGAGAAATTAATGATCAACCGAAAGTAACCGGCAGGTCCTGCCGTGGCCTGTGTGGTGGCTGCAGACCTCAGGTTTGCCGCCACCCCAGCGCCCGGGCTCGGTTGCGGGCTCTGTATACAGCGCCATACCGCAGCGTGGTCAGGGGGCAATCGTGTTGGAGCCTCCAGACCCCATTCGCTAGTATGCCCGCGCCTTAAGTAGGTCGATTTTCATTCGGAGGGGACCCCCGCATGCGTACACGTTTCATCAGCCGCCGTGGATTGTTGCAAACCGCTACTGCCGTTGCGGCCGTGGCCGGGGCGCGGCCTTTGCGTGCCGCCACGCAAGCAGACGTGCTGATCATTGGCGCAGGCCTTTCAGGCTTGCGCGCCGCCCACGACCTGCAAGATGCCGGCGTGAACGTGCAGGTGATTGAAGGCCGCAATCGGGCTGGTGGCCGCGTGCTATCGCTGACCAACATTCCCGGCAACCCGGAAGCAGGCGGCAACGGCATCGGGGCCGGCTATGGCCGCATGATCGACAGCGCCCAGCGCTTTAAAGTGGAACTGCAAAACATCGCCGACCGCGCGCCGATGATTTTCCAGCGCGAACTGGTCCTGGGTAACGAGATCATCAAAGAGAAGGATTGGGAGAACCATCCCAAGAACCCGTTCAAGGGCCCCATGAAAAAGATGATGCCCTGGGTGCCGCTGCCGCTGTTGATGACGCAGAAGAACCCCTTGGGCAAAAACTATGAAGATTGGTACGACCCGAAGTCGTTCGGGCTGGACATCTCGATGGCCGATTGGTTCCGCGCCCAAGGCCTGGACGATGCGGCGATTCAACTGGCTTACAACACCAACTGCGATCACGGCTCGTCGGCGGATGACGTGTCGGCCCTGATGGTGGCGTTCGTATACTCGTGGGGCAACATGCAGCGCGATATCGAGCCGCGCGCGACGTATGCCGCCGTGGGCGGCAACCAGGCGATCCCGAACGCCATGGCCAAAGCACTCGGCGATAAGGTGCACTACAACAAGGCGGTGGTCGGCATTCGCACCGAAGGCAACATGGTGGAAGCCGTGTGTGCCGACGGCAGCGTTTACAAAGCCAAGAAGCTGGTGTGCTCGGTGCCGTTTGCAGCCTTGCGCAACGTGAAGATCGATCCGATTGTGCCGGGGGCCCAAGGCAAGGCCATTCGTACCATGGGGGTGCAGTCGCTGACGCAAACGCACTTGGTCGCGAAAAAGCCGTTCTGGGAAAACGATGGCTTGAAGCCGGGTCTGTGGACCGACGGCGTGCTGGGCAACGTGATGGCGCAGCCCTTCGGCAAGAACCCCACGGATATTTCCAGCTTCACAGTCTGGCATCGCGGGTTTGCAGCGCAGCAGATCGACCGCATGCCCGAAGCCGACGCCAAAAAGTTTGTGATTGCCGAGATCGAGCGCTTGCGCCCGTCCGCCAAGGGCAAACTTGAAGTCAAAGGTTTCAAGAGCTGGGGCACTGATCCGTTCTCGTGCGGCGACTGGGCCATATGGCAGCCCGGCCAGGTGAAGGAATTCATCACCGAGATCGCCAAGCCCCACGGCAACATCCACTTCTGCGGCGAGCACACCGCGCGCTCGAACCGCGGCATGGAAGGGGCGATGGAATCCGGTGAACGGGCCGCCCAGGAAGTGCTGCAAAGCATTTAGGATCATACGCAGTCATAAAAATGCAGAACGCCGGGCCCTCAGCCCGGCGTTTTACTTTGGGGCTAACCTTCAAACTGCCCCAAACTGGCACACCCATAGCCGAGCACCCGCAAACCTTTGTTTTCCTGGCCCGCTGAATGCCGTATGTGTCGGGGATGACCGACCTTGAACAGCCCGCCACGTGCCCCACCTGCCTGAAACCGCATGCGTTGTGCGTGTGTGCCGGGATTACTCCGATTGCCAATAAAATTGGCGTGCTGATCCTTCAGCATCCGCAAGAGCAGGACGTGGATTTAGGCACGGCTCGTTTAACGGCCGCACACCTGAAAAACGCTGTCCTGAAAGTCGGGCTGTCGTGGCCGAATATCGGCAAAGCCCTGGGGCGTGGTGCGGACCCGAAAAAGTGGGCGGTGCTGTATTTGGGTTCGGCCAATGCCGCCCAGGCCGCGCCCGGCAAGCCGGTGGTGCTCGTCGACAAAAAGGGAAATGCGCTCGGCGATCAAGACGCTTTGAAAGACGTGGAAGGCATCATCGTGCTGGACGGCACGTGGAGCCAAGCCAAGGCGATCTGGTGGCGCAATGCCTGGCTTTTGAAATGCAAGCGCGTGATTTTGGGGCCGAGCAGACCGTCAAAATACGGTCGCCTGCGCAAAGAACCGCGCCGCGATGGGCTGTCGACCATTGAGTCGGTCGCCATGCTGTTAGGACATCTTGAGGGCAAGCCCGAGATCGAAGCCACGCTGGTCAGCGGGTTCGAGCGCATGCTGGCAAAATACAAAGACGCCCAAGGCACAAATGAGCGCGTCGTTTAAGACCGTAGGCTGAACATTCTCGTGTTCCAGGTTCCGGGGCTACAGGGTTCCGCTAGTATCCCGTCCATGTTGATTCTGTGGAATTGATTTAGGGGAGCCTGAGCCATGGACCGCCGCTCATTCATCCAAAGTTCTGCCGCGGTTGCGGCAGCCAGCGTTGTCGCAGCGGCGGCAAACGCGCAGACCAAAGCCAATAAGGCGAAGGCTCTGGATGTCGTTGTCATCGGAGCGGGCCTTTCGGGTTTGCGCGCCGCCCTCGATCTGCAAGACCTTGGCATCAACGTTCAGGTTATTGAAGGCCGGGACCGGGTCGGTGGCCGCGTCTTTCCGCTGCAAGATATGCCGGGCAAGCCTGAGGCAGGCGGGAATACGTTCGGCGGCGGCTATGGCCGTATCTTCGATATGTGCGACCGCTTCAAACTGCCGCTGCGTGATTACATTCCGCGCTCTCGCCTCAATGTTACGGGTTTGTATTTACAAGGCCAGCACATCGCGCTGAAAGACTGGGCCAACTCGCCGCTGAATATTCTGCCCGAGAAGTGGAAGAAAGCGCCGCCGTTCGGCGTCGCCGATGCGCTGTATCACGAATACCAACTGCTAACGAACCCGGATGACTGGTACGACCCCGCGTTCGCCAAGCACGATATTGCGGTGCATGAGTTCTTCAAAGAAAAGGGCTTCAACGACGCCCAGATTGATCTTTTCTTCAACACGAACATTGCTTACGGCACGTCATCGCACGATGTGTCGTTGCTGATGATGATGTACCAGGAGATCTGGTTCCAAACCATGTCTGCGGTCGCGCCTGTTCTGAAGGCCGTGATCGGCGGCAACCACATGCTGCCGGATGCGATGGCCGGCGCTTTGAAAAACGAAGTGCACTTCAACAAAAACGTCACAGGCATCCGGCAAGATAAAAACGGCGCCGAAGTGGTGTGCACGGACGGCACGGTTTACAAAGCCAAGCGGGTGATCTGCACCATTCCGATGCCGATTTTGCGCTATGTGAAGTTCGATAGCCCGCTGCCGGAAATTCAGCACGAAGCCATCCAGACCGTGCCCTATTTCCCCATGACCCAAGTTCACATGGTTCCCAAAACCGAATTCTGGAAAGATGACGGGCAGGGGCCGGGCATGTGGACCGACACTATGGCGGGCTGGGTGATGGCCAACCGCTTCGCCGATGATGACAACACCATCACGTCGCTGACGGCATGGCTGCGCGGCGGTATGTCGACGCGCATTGACCAACTCTCGCCCGAGGACGGCAAGAAGATGGTTATCTCTGAAATCGAACGCGTCCGCCCCGCCGCCAAAGGCAAGCTGGAATCTGTGCATATCAAGTCGTGGGTACGCGATCCGTTTGCGGGCGGGGATTATGCCATTTGGGGGCCTGGCCAGGTGAAGCGTTTCGTCAACGAAGTGGGCAAGCCGCACGGCTGCGTGCATTTTGCCGGCGAACATACGGGCCTTTCCAACCGCGGCATGGAAGGCGCAATGGAATCGGGCGAACGCGCAGCACAAGAAGCGGCTGGTTCTCTCTAACGCGCAAGCGCACATTGAAGGACGCATAAAAATTCTATCGTCAACGTGCGAGAACGCGGGCATCATTTGATCATGAATGGTGTTCGTATTTCGCGCGTTGTGTTTATCGGCTTCAGCCTTCTCACTCTTTTCGTGATGATGTGGGCTCTGGGACCTTTCGGCAGTCATCAGAACAGCGGCGGCATGATGGTGGCGCTGCTGCTGTCGCCCTTGCTGCTGGTCTGGGGTGTCGGGCCATATGCGGTGGCACACCGCTTTGCCGCCGAGGATGGTGGTATTGGCGCTTGGGTCTTCGCGGGCGTGCAGGTGTTGGCCGGGATCGCGATTCTGGTGTTGTACGCCGATGCATTTGTGATCTCGCCCGAACCTGATCTCAACGCGCCGCTCGTGTTTGCGATTTTACCGATTTATCAGTTCGTGGCCGTGTTGGCAGCCTATTACGCCTTACGGCTGTGGCGGCGCTACAACGCGCCTGAATCTGCACATCAACCAGAGGACCTGCCCCATGACTAAGCTTGCTCCACCGTTTACCGAAAAAGTACGCCGTGTGCTGACCTCGGTGAATGAGGCCGGTAAATCGTACGTCATGGCTGATAACGAGCCTGAGGATGTGTTGATCTTGAACGGCTGCCGGATGGTGCGGTTGTGGCAGACGAACGAAGTGCCCACCACGATTCCTGCGAGTACAGATGCAACGGTACCGGGCCTGGGCCGTTTACCTGCGAAGTTTTCAGGCACACGCCTTTACACGGCTGAACTGCCCCAGGGTGTCAAAATTTCGCTGCATCAGGGCGACACTGTGGACTATATCGCCGTCATTAAAGGTCAGCTGACGCTGGGCCTTGAAACTGGCGAGACTGTGCTCAATCCCGGCGATGTGGTTGTGCAAACCGGGAACATGCACGCCTGGGAAAATCGCGGTGTCGGGTCGTGCCTGATTATCGTGTGTGTCGTGGGCGCAAACCGCAAAGCGTAATGCAAGAGGCGTGCTAGCGTTTGCGCTTATCCCAGTTGGTGCGGAGTTGCGCCACATCGTCCTGATGCTCGGCGGTAT
>JAEUKL010000366.1 GCA_016793005.1 Rhodospirillaceae bacterium
AAAGGACCTCGTAAGGATGATCGTTGCTCATGTACTGCTCAAGTGCGACAACTAAATCTATGTCGACGCGCTCAAACTTGGTCTGTGTGTTCTCATCGGGCAGGACGACGTCAATGCTCACGCCTGGCGCTTCCTTTCCAAGGCGGCGCATAACACCGGAGAGATTTATATCGAGAAAGTAGTCCGAGGTTGAGAGCGTGAACTTTCGTTGCGCTTCGGCCGGAATGAACTCTGGTGCTGTGGCGATGGTGTTCTTGATAATCAGCAGGGCGTTGCGAACCGGCTCGACCAATGTTTGCGCACGTGGCGTCAAGGCCATTTGGCGCCCAACTTTGACCAGCAACTCATCGCCGAAGTAATCGCGCAGCCGGTTCAGCACGCCGCTCATGGCGGACTGGCTGAGGCAGACGCGATCAGCGGCCGCTGTGACGTTCTGCTCCTGCAAAAGCGCCTCTAGCGCTACAAGCAAATTCAGGTCGAGTTTCTCGAAACGCAAAGTCGCAGCCCCCTTTAATGCACGTGTCTATTGGCGTCAGACTAGCACACAATGAGGGGGCACAAGCGACAGCCGGGTTTCAGTATTTATTTCGCAGACGCGGAAAAAATCTCGGCCGTTTCGCCTTTATCAGCAGGTTTGGCGGGTAGTACGCGTTGGGGGGCCGTGCTGTTGCGCAATTCAAGGCGGTTTCGCAGCAACGCGGCGGCTCGGTAAACGCCGTGCACAAATTTGCTGTAGGGGATGACGACAAAGAACGCCAGCACCAAGCCGACGTGGAGTGCCAGCAGTGTGCCCATGGCCGGTGTTGCGCGCAGGCCCAGCAACAGGAACCCCGAGAAGGAAATCGTACCCAGAAGCATCAGCAAGGCAACGTCCGCGCCCAGAAGGCGCCGCGACGTGGGTTCCTGGTCGCTGACAAGTTTCAGCCAGAACAGGCCAGCCGTGCCGATGATAAGCCCAATGCCGCCGACGCATCCGAGAACGACGGGTAGACTGGTGATCGGATAGGGGGCCATCCAATTCAGGAAGGTGTCATAGAACCATGCTGTGCCGGTCGATGCGAAGCAGATCATGAAGCCATAGAATGTCGCGTGATGTAGCCAACGGCGCAGGGTCGAGAAGGACTCATCGCGGTCATTGCATCCGTGACCGCCACCACCCAGGTGCCGTAAGGACAGCACATCCGATGCTGTTTGCGCCAGCGGCGTTATGTCGGCAAGTTCTGACGCCCGGCCACCCGTATCGCGCCAGAAGTTCACAAAGCCCATCACAAGCGCCAGCATCGAATACAGAAACACTACTGCCGACAAACCACCCATGACGCTCCAGGGAATCACGGCATAGAAAGCGCCGGGCTGTGTGTGGATGCCGAAGATGACGTCTGGATCTTGAAGCCAGCCGACGCCGACCAGAACGACGGTGACAATAATTGCGGCTGCGAGTGAGACGATAACGCCGTTTCGTTCAAACACGCCCGCGAAAGCGCGCGGCCACGCGTATGCGGCGTATGTTTCGTGCCGGACTTCCGCCAGCACCTTTGGGAAATTCACAGCGAACGCATGGGGCGGCGCATATTGGCAGGCGTAATAGCAGCCTTTGCAGTTGTGGCAGAGGTTGGCCAGGTAGGCGATGTCGCTGTTTGTGAATGCGCGGCGTCGCTCTAGGGCCGGAAACACAGCGCAATAGCCTTCGCAATAGCGGCAGGCATTGCATACTTCGGCTTGGCGTCGGGCCTCAATGATGGCGTCAGTTGAGTGCATGGGCTGCGGCCTCCTCGCCGGCGATGCGTCCAAATACCGTGCCGATGGACATGCCGAAGCCGGCCATATATCCGCGACCTAAAATGTTGCCCGCCATGATCTCGCCGCTGGCAAACAGGTTCTTCGCGGTGCGCCCGCTGTTCATCAGGACTTGCGCGCGGTCGGTGACCTTTACGCCGAGATACGTGAAGGTGATGCCCGGCCGCAACGGATAGGCGCGGTAGGGCGGCGTATCGATTTTGCGGGCCCAGTGCGTCTTGGGCGGCGTGATGCCCTGCGTCGCGCAGTGATCCAGAATTTGCGGATTAAAATCGGCTTTCTGTACTGCGCTATTGTAGTTGTCGATCGTCGCGTTTAGGCGACTTGCATCAAGCCCAAGTTTTGCCGCGAGGTCACTGATTGTCGGCGCCTCGATCACCGGGAAAACCGACGGCATGAACAACTCGGCGGATTTTGAGTCAAAAATGGAGTATGCGATCTGTCCTGGCTGCTTCGCGATCAGCCAACCCCAGATGGCGTAGCGCCGTGGCCAGAAATCTTCACCTTCGTCGTAAAAGCGCTCGGCATCGCGATTGACGACAATGCTGAAGGGGATGCTGTCGAGCCGTGTGACGATGCCGCCGTCGAATTTCGGCGCGCGGGCATCAACAGCCACAGCGTGGCATTGTGTTGGGTCGCCGGCGGACGCGACGCCTTGATCGAGCAGATTGCGTAAAATCTTCCCTTGCGCATAGGGCGTGCCGCGAATTGAGAAATTATCGGCGGCATCGCCCCAATACTGGCGCAGCCAATCGATGTTGGCTTGAAACCCGCCCGATGCAGCGACAAAAGTTTTTGCTTTCACGGTGGCCGGAAAGCCGCGCCAGGTGATGGTTGCCGAACGCACAACATCGTGGTCGATTTCAAGCGCTTCGACCTCGGAATCGTAAAGAATGTCGATGCCCATGCGTTGCGCTGTCGCGTAATAGGCATTCACCAAGGCCCGACCGCCGCCCAGAAAGAAAAGGTTTGTGCGTGAGAGGCTGAGTGTGCCGGTTAATGAGGGTTGAAACCGCACACCACATTGCGACATCCAGGACACTGCTGACGTCGTGCCGCGAATGGTTACCCGGGCAAGGTGTTCATCGGTATGCCCATTCGTGACCCGCTTCAGATCTTCCCAGAACTCTTCTTCGAGATATGAGCCGACAAGCTGCGACGTCGGCTCTTCATGCATCACGCGCAAATTGCGGGTGTGGCGGCTGTTTCCGCCGCGAAAGGATTGCCCCGCATGCTCGAGCACAAGCACGCTGGCCCCCTTGGCGCGGGCCATAATGGCGGCGCACATGGCTGCATTGCCCCCGCCCACGACCAGGACATCGTATGTACGTGAAAAATCCAACATCAGCGCAGGTGCCAGCCATCCCCAAACAACTGTATGCAAATGTATACAATAAGAATGAACGTGACAAGGGGCCCTAAGGCACCGTCGCCCTAGGCAAAAAGGGGCAATTTGGCGCGATTAATTGGTGGGATTCTGAAGGCGGAGTTCGATGCGCACTTTGAACGCATTGCGGATGTGCTGCCGTGCGGCTTCTTCAGCGGCATCTGGATCATGCCGTTCGATGGCGCCGACAAGCTCCTCGTGCTCTTCCACAGAATGAAGGCCACGCGTAGGTGCGGCCAGTGTCGTTCCCGCCAAAAGCACAAGGGATGTGCGCATATTTTCCAATGCGCTCAAGAGATACCTATTTCGTGAGGCCAGGTGAACCTGGATATGAAACATCCGGTTGCGTTCTGCGAGCTCGGTGGGTTTGTCGAGGACGCGGCGATCATAATTCACCATGTCTTTCATCACTTCGATTTCAGTCTTGGTGGCGTGCGTGGCCGCTAAACGCGCGGCAGCGCCTTCCAAGACTTCGCGCAAGAAATACAACTCGGCGATGCCGCTGTAATCGAGTTGCGCGACGACAGCCCCATGATGGCGCTCGTGCGAGACGAGCCCTTGGGTTTCCAGGCGCTTGAGCGCTTCGCGAACCGGTGTGCGACTGATGCCAAACTGCTCTGCCAGATCGATCTCACGCAACCGGCTTCCGGGCGGCAATTCGCCGTTCTGAATTGCGGTCAAAAGCAATTCATAGGCACTGGCGCCGGAGGATTTATCAGAAGATTTGTCTTTTTTTCTGGGCGGCATGTTGTCTGGAAGGCATGAGTCCATGCCTCACATAAAATGCGCGTCCGAGGCGCCTCAAGAATATGAGGCTTTATTATCTGAATCAATGCTCTCAGGGCTTAAATCGGTTGGGCCAGCGCTTTGACGGTCTCTTCCGCCAACCGCTGATGGTCCGCAGGTGATTCATGGTTTTGCTCCATTTCACCCAGCCGCAGAGAGTTTTCCACGACCATGCGGCAGCGCTCCCAACGCCGCGCCATGAAAGCCTCAAAAGCGGCAGGTATAGATATGCCGGTCTGTGCCAGAAGATCAGCAAGGATCACCGCATCTTCCACAGCAATGCCGGCGCCCGAAGCAAGATGCGGTGTTGTCGCGTGCGCGGCGTCGCCGATCAGGATGACATGGCCCTTGTGCCAGGGCGGCGGAAGCAACATTGCTTCGAGGGGGCGATAAACGATGCTCGAGGTTTCAGTAATGGCGTCACGGACAAGCCCGGCTGTCCCGCCGAACCCGGCTAATCGCAATTTCAGGACCTGGGGCCAATCCTTCGGTTCGATCCAAGGGTTGCCCCGCGGTGCATCCAGCGCGAACAAATACATTTGTGTCGCCGAGCACGGGTTCAACCCGACTTTCACATCACCGCCGAGATACAACTCAGGGCGATCAACATGAGCGGGTCGATCCGCGACGATGCGCCAGCATCCTTGCCCGGTGAATTTTGGTTTTGGTGCATCAGGAAACAGGAGGCTGCGCACGCGCGAGAAAATGCCGTCGGCCCCAATCACCAGGTCATAGTGTCCGGCGGACCCATCGCTGAATTTAACATCCACGCCGTTGTTTTCTTCAAGCGCATCAACAGTCAAGCCCAGCCGGACTTTTGTGCCTAAAGCTAGAGTGCGCGATGACAAGATTCTATGAAGCACAGGGCGCATGATGCCGCCACTGGGCGGAATATTGGACCCAAGCGCAGGTTCATCAATCTCGCCAATCGATTGACCTGAAGGCGTGAAGATGCGGCTGCCGCCCTTCGAGCCCGATCCCTTGGCCAGAACGTCATCGAGAATGCCGAGCGTATGGAATGCCCGCAGTGTGGGCCCTGTAATCGTGATGCCGGCACCGTAAACGCGCCACTCGGGGTCGCTGTCGACAATATCGACGGTTATCCCTTTCTCGCGCAAACGAATGGCGCTCGACATACCGCCAATACCGCCACCAACAATAAGAACGCTCTTCACAGCTACCATCTTAATGCTCGCTCAAACTCAACAACTTTGTGGCATTTCCACCCAGGATGGCGGCGCAATCTTCATCGGATAAGCCTTCAATGGCGCTGAGTAACGACAATGGATCGCTTTCGGCCATGTCGAACGGATAGTCGCTGCCCAAAACAACTTGGGCTGCACCGACCGCGTCAATCAAATGGGTCAGCGCTTGCGCGTGGTAGACCACCGTGTCGTGCCAGATGTGTTTCAAGTAGTGGCTTGGTGGATGCTTGCATTGCATCGCTTCGGGCCGCACATAGTGCGCATGGTCCGAACGTCCGGCATAAAGGGGCAGATAGCCGCCGCCGTGGGCTGCAATGATTTTGAGGGCCGGGTGCCGATCAAACAGCCCTGAGAAAATCATCATCGACAGCGCGATGGTTGTTTCCAGCGGTTGGCCAATCGTATTGCTTAAAAAATACGGCACCACGCGCGTGCCCAGCGACGAACCAAGCGGATGAATGAAAACGACCGCGTTCAACGCTTCGGCCTTGGCCCAGAAGGTATTGAAGCGCGGGTCGTTCAGTTCGGCGCCATGAATCGTTGATGAAATTTCAACACCTGCGAATCCCAGTTTCTTGACGGCGTGCTCCAACTGGGCACACGCAAGGTCGGGGTGTTGCAAACTGACATTGCCGAGGCCCTTGAATCGTGTTGGGTATTTCGCGCAAACGTCGGCGATGTTCTCGTTGCAGAGTTTTGCGATGTGCTCTGCAGCGTCGCGATCCGCCCAGTAATAATACTGAGCCGGCGAGGGGCTGATGACCTGGAGATCAACGCCCGCCTTGTCCATATCCGCCAAACGCTCTTCCGGTGTCGTGAGTTTCGGCCAAATGT
>JAEUKL010000388.1 GCA_016793005.1 Rhodospirillaceae bacterium
CCATTGTCGCCCAGCACGTCCAGCACTTTCGACCCCATGCGGGTCATGGTGCGCATGCTGACGGCCACATAGGGCGAGTCAGAAATTTCAACGCCGATATGGGCGATGTCAGAACCCAAGGGACCCATGCTGAACGGGATCACATACATAGTGCGACCACGCATGCAGCCGTCAAACAGACCCTTCAGGGTCTTCTTCATTTCGTCGGGATCGGTCCAGTTGTTGTTCGGACCGGCGTCTTCTTTATTTTTGCTGCAGATGTACGTGCGGTCTTCCACACGGGCGACGTCAGAGGCGTCGGAGCGGCTTAAAAACGAGCCGGGGCGTTTGGCGGGGTTTAAGGGAATCAGCGTGCCGTTTTTCACCATCAGGTCGCAGAGCGATTTGTATTCTGCGTCCGAACCGTCGCACCAGTGGATGTGATCGGGTTTGCAGAGCGCCGCCATCTCCTCCACGAGTTTGTTGAGTTTGGCGTTGCGCGACTTAAACACGATTTCTTTGTTCATCTTGCTCTCGACACCACATGCGAACCTGTCCCGGGTGCTGGCCCGTCGGTGCGCCTTTTTTGAAGTCTTCAGGGCAGCGGTTTTGCCACCCCAAATCGCTGCTGGGCATCGTTTTGTAAGGGCTGCCCATTCCTAGCGTGCCCTGGCTATAGCGGACCTAGACCCAGGATGGAATAGGCCTAATCGCATGTAAGCCGGAACAATCATGGGCCGAATATCGGTGTGGAAAACTCGACTTCAAGTGCCCAGAAACATTGGCATATTTTGATATGTAGCACCAATTTCGAGCGCCCCTGCGCAATCGCCTTGCGTGGTCCCGATACACCTGCTGTTCTGCCTGTCTGAACGCGTTTGGAGGGGCTTATGAGCGAAATTTGGGACGTTATTGTCGTAGGGGCCGGCACGGCGGGGTTGCCGACGGCTATTCATGCTGGTCAGCGCGGGGCCAAGGTGCTGGTGGTGGAAGTCTCTGATCGGGTTGGCGGAACCCTTCATTTGTCCAGCGGCTCGTTCAGTGCGGCGGGAACTTCGCTGCAGCGCAGCAAAAACATCGACGACAGTCCTGAGAAGCATTTCAACGACGGCCTGCGAATCAACCACGGGACCGGCAACAAAACCATGATGCGGCTGTGGCAGGACCATGCCGCCGCTGCTTACGAATGGTTGATGAGCATCGGGATGCAGTACCCGGACAATCAGCCCGAAGCCGTGCGCGGCCACGAGCCCTACGACACGCCCCGCATTTATACCCCCGTCAACGCCGGCGTGGGCTACATCGCCCCGCTGAAAAATGCTTTTGAGGCAGAGGTTGCCAAGGGCAACGTGAAGCTGCTGCTGAAGACCGAGATGACCGATTTGATCATTGATCCGGCCAAGGGCGTGCAGGGCGTGAAGGTTAAAAGCGCGGACGGCAAGATCGAAGACATCCACGGACGTAACGTGGTGCTGGCTGCCGGCGGCTATGCCAACAACGAAGCGATGTGGCGCGAAATTCATAACCGGCCGCGCCGCGTTTACACCAATGCGCAGTCCATGGGCACCGGTATTCAAGTGGCGCGGAAGTACGGCGCGCAATTGGAGGGCGCTGAAGAAATCATCATGACGTTCGGCGGCACACAGTGCCTGGATGATCCCAGCAAAGTTTGGATTCATGCGAAAACGCAGCCCAGCATGCGCGACCCGTGGGAGATTTACGTCAACCTGAAGGGCGAACGCTTCATGGCTGAGGACGAACGTAACCCGGACGTTCGTGAGCGAGCGTTGATGTTGCAGGACGATTGGGCGTGCTGGTGCATCTACGATCAGTCCATCGTCGATAAATCTCCGTCGCCCTTCTTCCTGTGGGAGCCTGAGAAAGTTGCGCGCGCGTTCGCAACCAACCCGAACTATCGCAAAGCCAATACGCTCGATGAATTGGCCACACTGACCGGTTTGCCAGCTAAGGCGCTGAAAGAAACCGTCAAGCGCTACAACGACGGCCAAGCCGTGGGCGCGGATGCCTTCGACCGCAAGTTCATGCCGGCCCCGATCACGACCGGTCCGTTCTATGCCGTGAAACTGTATTCCATCACTGTCGTCAGTTTTGCCGGCGTAACGGTGGATACGAATTTGCGCATCCTGGATGCCGCGAAGAAACCAATCCCCAACTTGTATGCTGTCGGCGAAATGTTGGGCATGGGCATTTTCGGCAATGCTTACTTAGGTGGTTCGTCGGTGTCGGGCGCTATCACGCTGGGCCGTTTGCTTGGGAATAAACTACTCAGCTGGTCGCAGACCGGCGCGTTAGCGGCTGAATAGCGGTCTGCGATGGGTGTTGTTTACGTTGCCAAAAGTGCGGCCCTGCAAGAGTGGGGCGCCGATGTGGGGATCAGCAAGAACATCTACAAGGTAGGCGTGACGGATGATGCCGCCGAGATGGCCAAGACGCTGAATGAGACATCAGTTCTTGGCCAAGCCGACTGGAAGATCATCGCCAAGCGCGACGTGCCTGAGGTGACGGACGAGGATGAGATGCTGGCGCGGCTTGGGCAGCGCATCAAGGTTGTCGATCCGACCTACTATCCCAAAATGAAGGGTACGCGCAGCGTGTTTCGGTTAAACCCGCTCGATGTTGAAAGCCATATGGTGTTCAAGCAAACCATGGCGGGCGAGCAGCCGAAGGTGAAGAAAGCCTCGCCCAGCGATATCGGTAATTACCTGATCGAGAATGCGCTAAAATAATTTTATCTGGTTTTGGGCTGTATTTTGCGCCCGACTTTCACCACCAGCCAGCGCCCCAAACGGCGCGCAGGCGGGAAGTCGATGGCCAGCACAAACAATCCGACCGGGATCATCCAGAATCCCAGCACAGGCAGGAAGCCTAAGCAGCCCAGAATGATCAGAAGCACGCCGATGGGCGCGCGGGCCCATGCGCTATCGGGCAGGTGGTCGTGCAGCCATCTCCGGAGCTTTGACAGATGATTCACAGGGCCAACCAAACAAGGTGAAGCGCGACTGTTATATCAGACCTGTGAATTAGGCAAAAATCAGGCGTGCAAGGCTTGCAACTGCGATTTTCGCACCTGTACAACCTTGTCCGCATCACGCCCAATTAATTCCTGGTAGTGGCTGAACTTGGAATCGTAGGTGCCGACCCCTTGCGAGATGGACCTGATTTCCGTGATCAGGTTGGTCATCTTGGATTCCGGCATATGTACCCGGATCACATCCCATCCCGGCCAATCCTCGCGGGTATCAAAGCCCATGATCTGCGCGCGGTGTTGGGTCAGTGCGCGTTGGACTTTTGATGTGAATTCGTTCGGCACGCTGACGGCCACTTCGTCGATGGGCTCCAATAACACAGGCTCGCATTCGGGCAGGCCTTCGGTCATGGCGATGCGGCCGGCCGTGCGAAAGGCCTGATCGGAGCTATCAACGCTATGGTACTGCCCGTCGAACAGATTGATCGCCACGTCGACGACGGTGAACCCCAATGGCCCGCGCGTCGTGTTGTCGCGCACACCGGCCTCGACAGCCGGGATGAAGTTCTTGGGCACCACGCCGCCGACAATGCTGTCGGTGAATTTCACGCCCGACCCCCGCGGCAGCGGCTTGATCTCGACCTTGATGTCGGCGAACTGGCCATGTCCGCCGGACTGACGCTTGAACCGCGCATGATGCGTGGTGCCGCGCTTGATGGTTTCACGGTAGGGGATCTGCGCGTGCTTCACATCGACGATCAGGTCGAACTTCCGTTTCAAGCGTTCGACAGCGATGCTGAGGTGAATATCGCCTTGTCCGCGCAACAAAAGCTCAGAGGTTTCGGCTACGTGCTGCATGGACAGCGACGGGTCTTCCTCGCACAATTTGCGTAAACCATCGCCCAACTTCACATCGTCCTTGCGATCCTTAGTTGACACTGCGACCGCGTAGAGCGGCATGGGCGGAATGGCCCAAACTTTCGGCTTCAAGTGGCCATCGGTCGCAAGAATGTCGCCCGTGAACATGCCTTCTAATTTCGTCAAGGCCACCACATCGCCGGTGGGAATGGTCATCACCTTGGCTTTGCCGAGTTTCGGCTCGGCGCCGTCCTGCATGTTGGTGACACGGTGCCCCGCCAGCATGTCGCCGTCTTTCAGGGGCCCACGCCAGACGCGCATCAGCGACATCTTACCCACATGCGGCGCATAGATTGTCTTGTAGATTTGCGTAACCAAGTCGCCCGGCGGAATACTGCGGCGTAAAGCTGTCTCAGCAGCCGAGGGCACCTCGTGGCGCAGCGCCTTCAGCAGGCGCGTGACGCCGTGCTGATGTTCTGCGGCCCCAATCAGCACCGGCACGATCAGGTCCTCCGCCAGATCTTTTGAAAGCTGTTTGTAAACCTCAGCTTTGTCCGGAACGATGTCCTCCAGCAGTTTTTCCATCAGCGCGTCGTCGAAGTCGGACAATTTTTCCAGCAACGTGCGGCGGGCGTCTTCGGTGCCCGCACCATTGGCTTTGGCCAAATCGATGCGCTCGGACGGTTGATCGAGTTTGTAGTGATAGGCGCGTTCCGCCACCAGATCGACATAACCCGTCAGGGTGTTGTTCTTATCAATGATGGGGATATGGCGCAGGACCAAAGGCCGCGTGGATTGTGACTGCGCTGCCGCCAGGATGTCGCGGGCCGAACCTTGCGCGACATCCATTTTGTTGATGAACAGGATGTGAGGGATTTTGTGATCGTCAAGGAACCGCAATGTGCTGCCCAGCGACAGCATTTTATTGGGATCGGCTTCCGTCACCACAATAACGGCGTCGGCCATCAGCATGCCTTGATGCGTTTCCTGGATCAGATCAACCGCACCGGGGCAATCGATCAGTACCCAACTGTCGTTCAGATAGGAAAATCTGACGGGGGTAAGTTCGGTCGACATATGGCGTGCGCGCGATTCCGGTGCTGTGTCACTGACGGTTGTGCCATCGGTGGTTCGCCCGCGTTTTTGCAACGCGCCTGCGGCATAAAGCATGCTCTCGATGAGGGTGGTTTTTCCGCTTGATTGCGGGCCCACGACGGCCACGCATCTGGTTTCCTTGGTCGCGCCTTTGGCGGGGCCTTGGGTTGCAGGGTCTGACATGGCGTTTCTCCTTCCAGTCCAAACATCTGCGGCCAAGCGGCGTGATCAGGCCTTGCGCCCGGTCTTAGGCCGCTTCGTCGTAACGGCGGTAACGTGTCATATGAAACTCAAACGGCATGGCGGTCTTGTTATGGCTGTCGCGAGTCTGCATGGCCTTAATCCAGGCCTTTAATCGCGTGCATTCGGCAGGTATGGCCGCACCCCACAGGGCTTCGTAGCAGGGGAAGCGCTCCAGGAACGGCATGAACTGAAGGTCGACAAGAGACACATCTGCGCCAAGCCAGTAAGGCCCGGCGCTTAGTTTTCGCAAACCTTCGTTCTCCATAAAGAGGAACTTCTCGGCGACGGCTTTACGGTTTTCTTTTTGCTTGTCGTCGTCGCGCCGGTCGGCGATCAACTTGTGCAGGGCGGGCATCAGATAGCTGTCGCAGTAATCGATCCAGATGCGGGCTTTGCTGCGCAACACGGCATCATGCGGCAGCAGAGGGCGATCTGGGAATGCATCTTCCAGGTACTCGTTGATGATCCGGGATTCGTAAACCAGATTGTCGTTGTGTCGCAGCAGCGGCACTTTTCCATACGGCGAAAGTGCTTTGAACCAGTCGGGCTTGTTGTAAAGGTCAACCTCGGTCAGCGTGAAGGCGATGCCTTTTTCAATCAGCGCCATGCGCGCGCGCTGCGCATAGGGACAAGCTTCATAACTGAACAACTCGACGGCAGCCATTCCACACTCTCGGTCAGTACATGTTCAAGAGCCGTTACTTTAGCAAATCAGCCACGCGGGTCCATTGGTTCAACGGGTTGAATCAAGGGGCCGGTGGGCCCTTCAATTCAACCGTGTTTCCATCAGGGTCGCTCACGTAAATGGAGGGTCCGCTGCCTTCCGCGCCATATCTGGTGGCGGGTTCGCCGGGGTTATAGCCGTGCTGGCGTAACAGGGTCAGAATTGCTGACGCATCAAACGGTTCGACCCGCAGGCACAGGTGATCCATGTTGCGACCCTCAAGGCCCGGGCCCGCGCCAAGCTTGCGGCCCAACTCCGAGTCTACTTCCACCAGATCAATCAGCGATGACCCGGCGCGCAACTGGGTCATGCCGCGGCCTTTCAGTTCGCGTTCAATCGTGCATCCTAACAGGTTGCAATAGAAGGCCAGTGCCTGCGGCAGGTCACGAACGCGCAGTACGACGTGGTCGATTTCTCGAATGCGGATCGTCATTGTTTTTCAACTGATGGAGTCTCGCCAAAGGTACCCCATTCGATTTACATTAGAAACGCTGATTGGTTTGGTTGATGTGGTACGGGCGCTGCTGATGACAATGTTCAAAACCCAACGTCGTGCGCTTTTGGCGCATCTTTTTGCGGGTGTGTTAAGCCTTGGTGGGGGGGCGCCGGCGGTGGCCCAGGACATGGGCAACAACGGCATGGCCATTCCGGCATTCTTTTTCTCGGGCTCGGAACGGCGCGCACGCGAAGCGTGTGAAAACCGCTTGCCCGAGTGCCGCCCGGCGGTACGCGAGCAGATGAATTTCGAACGCGATATATCGCTGTTCTTCCCATGGCTGGGGCTTGGGGTTGCGGCAATTTTCGTCTTGTCGATTGCCCGCAAGAATGAAAAACAAAAAGAAGCCAAACGCCGCCAGGCGCAGCGTGCCCACGTTGCCGGCGCCTTCAAGCACATGGGCGAAGACCGCCCCGAGCAGCAGTCTTCATCCGCCCCGCGTGATGCTGACGACCGTTTTTAGCGGATTAACGGTTCTCAAGATTAGGCGTTTCAATCAACTCGTGCAGTTCGCCCGACGGCCCTTTAATGACGCCGACGCGTCGGCCATTGTAGGGGCGGCCCTGGATGATCGCGGGCGGCTTCATGAACGGCACGCCGACTTTCGATAAGCTCTGTACTTCGAAGGCCACCAAGGCGGTGCTGGGCGGCAAGTCGCCGGGCCGCACCACGCGATCAATAGTGCCTTGCGGATACTGGTCCACTTCGATCAGGAACGGGCCGCCGATATCAACGGTAGACAGCGGGTGCTTCATTTCCAAATCAAAGCCGCGCACTTTGTTTAAGGCCGACATGCGCACCGGCTGCGGTTCCGAGACTTTGTTCTTCAGGACGTCGCGATAGAACGTGATCAACTCAGCGATATCGCGGCCGCCGTTAATCACAATGAAGGGCCGGTCCACAAAGGACTCCGCCATCCCTAATCCGAACGACATATCGGTGACGGTGGTGAGATACAACAATTCCTTCGCCGGGCCGATGACCTGCATGGCTTTGATTTTATCGGTGGTCGAGAGTGCACGCGGCGTGCCCACCACCTCGAACGGCGAAGATTTCAGCTTTTCATAAACCGCATCGACATCCTTCACCAGAATCTCGGTTGAGTTCCAGCCGTAGGTCGTCAGCGGCTTGTAATCGGGGTAGGCGTCGGTGGCGATGAACCGCAAGAAGCAGTTGGCGCCACTTTCGGGTTGCATCACCACGTAGGATTTGCCCGCAACCAGCGGTGTGCCCCATACCTCGGCCAGTTCAATCGACACTTGGCCGCGTTCGACGACTTTGTAGCCCAGGTATCCGCCGTAAGCTTCCTCAATCGGCGCTAAGTCGGCCACAACCATCGTTACGGCAACAATCGGTCCAAGCATGGCGGTTCCTTTTTAGCTGAGCTTTGGTTTCAGGAATGCAGCAGCGCGATTAGCGCCCGTCGGGTCAATGCCGTGCTGTAAGCCGGGCACCGTAAGTGCGTCATACGGCACGTTGTTCGCGCTGAGCGATTTTTTGATTTCGCCCAGAGCTTCAACCGGCACGACTGGGTCCGCTTCGCCATGAACCAGCAGAACCGGCGGGCGCGATTTCAACTCGGCCGGCAACTTCGCGGTTCCCACCATGGCGCCTGAGAAGCCCACAATAGCCGCCAAAGCCTCGGTACGCCGCAAGCCCACATGCAACGCCATCATGGTGCCTTGCGAGAAACCGATCAGCGCCACTTTGCTGGCGGGCAGGGCATGATGCGCCATCACCGTATCAATGTAACTGTTGAGAAAGCCCGAGGCTTTCACAGCACCTTCGAACATGCGGTCGTAAATGCCGGGTGCGGTTGCAGCGTTGCGGCGCAGGGCTTCGGGGTCGTAGCCCGCCAGCGTGAACCACTGAAAGCCGCCGAAGAAACCACCCTCCCACTTTTCAGGGGCATTGGGTGAATAGAACACCGTGTTGGGCAAGCTTTGCGCGAAGAACGGTGCCAAGCCGATCAGGTCATCACCATTGGAGCCATAGCCATGCAGAAAGATGGCGGCGCTTTTGGCGGCATTGCCATCGCTGGGGGGAAGTGTAGGGCCGGAGGGTGCGGGCATGAAAAACACGAAAAAGAGATAAGGAACCGAAGCACACTAAGCTAATCTAGCTTCTTGTTGTCTGCATCCTTTTTTGCGGATTTCTTGAAAGGTCGCGATGTCTGGTCAAGACGCGGTTCTGTTTGCCAACAGTGCATTCTACGCGGCGTTTTCTGGCCGTGACCACGACGCCATGAGTGATGTGTGGTCAAAAACCAAGCCGGTGTCATGCATCCATCCGGGCTGGCCCGTGATCTATGGGCGCGAGGACGTGCTGCGCAGTTGGCAGGGCATCTTGCGCAATCCCAATTCGCCGAAAGTGAAAGTACATAACGAGCGTGTTGTGATCAGCGGTGAGACTGCTGTGGTGACCTGTATCGAGGAGTTGAACGGCCGTCAGTTCTGCGTGTCGACCAACATTTTCGTGCGTGAGGGATACACCTGGCACTTAGTGCATCATCAGGGTGGTCCGGCGAATGTCGATCCACGGTCTTTAGAGCCGAGTGAAGACGAAAAACCGCGAGGCCCCATGAACTAGGCTGAAAGCCTATTCTTCTTCGGTGATCGGGGGCAGGTCGTCGGCTTCCGGTTGCGGCAGTGACGGCGCAACTTGCAGGAACGCTGGGATGGCCGCGCCGAACCCCAGCACGTCATCGTCGTGATCCATTTCGCCGGCATCGCGCGCCCATTTGTCGCGTGAGTTACGATTGCGGCGGTTGTCGCGATCTCCGCGATCACGATCCCCGCGCTCTCTATCTCTATCGCGCCCACGCTCGCGGCCCTGGTCGCGCTCACGGCGTGGCGGGCGTTCATCAGTGACGTCAGGTTCGGTTGCGACCGGAGCGGTTTCG
>JAEUKL010000395.1 GCA_016793005.1 Rhodospirillaceae bacterium
AAAAATATTTGCCAAAACTTGCCAAGGGTGAGTTCGTCGGCTGCTTCGGTTTGACCGAGCCCAACTCGGGCTCTGACCCTGGCAGCATGACGACGCGCGCGAAGAAGGTAGACGGCGGCTACATCCTGAACGGCACCAAGATGTGGATTTCCAATGCGCCGGTGGCCGATGTGTTCGTGATCTGGGCCAAGGATGAGGCAGATGAAATTCGCGGCTTCATCCTCGACAAAGGCATGAAGGGTTTAAGTGCCCCCAAGATTGAAGGAAAGTTCAGCTTACGTACCTCCATCACCGGCGAAGTGGTGATGGCTGATGTGTTTGTGCCAGAAGAAAACAAAATGCCGCACGCCCAAGGTTTGAAGGCGCCGTTCGGCTGCCTCAATAAAGCGCGCTATGGCATCACCTGGGGGGCCATGGGGGCCGCGGAATTCTGCTGGCACGCGGCCCGACAGTACACGTTGGATCGCACCCAGTTTGGGCGGCCTATCGCGGCCAATCAACTGGTGCAAAAAAAACTTGCAGATATGCAAACTGAAATCACGCTCGGGTTGCTGGCATCGTTACAGCTGGGCCGCAGCATTGATGCGGGAACGGCGGCCCCGGAGGCTGTGTCGTTGGTGAAACGCAACAACTGCGGCAAAGCGCTGGAGATCGCCCGTATTGCGCGCGACATGCATGGCGCCAACGGCATTGTGGATGAATTTCACGTTATCCGTCATTCCATGAACCTGGAAACGGTGAATACCTACGAAGGCACGCACGATGTACACGCATTAATTCTGGGCCGGGCCCAAACCGGCATTCAGGCATTCTTTTAAGGAGTCGCGATGCCCGCATTTCTGTTTACGGCTAAAGATGTTCCCAACAGTGCCGAACTGCGCACCAAATACCTGATTGAACACCTGACCTTCGCTGAAAGCATGTACGCCAACATTTTGGTCGGCGGTCCGTGTTTCCAAACCGCGACGCCTAACGTGATGGATCGCTCGCTGGTATTGCTTGAGGCCCCTGATGCCGACGCTGCGCGTTCGATGTTCGAAAGCGATCCCTATTTTAAGAACAAGATCTGGGCCAGTTACGAGATGATGGCGTTCACGCCGGTCATCGGCACATATCTCGGTGGTAAATCCTGGGATCTGGTCAACGGCAAAGTGGTGCGCAAAGAGCTGCCGCCCAAATAACACTGGAGAATGACATGAACGCCGACACCCAAAACCGCAACGACCGCTTGGTCGATCAGTTGAAAGAGATTTTGGGACCCGAGGCGGTCATCACCGATCAGGCCGAGCGCGAATACTATTCGGCGGATGTTTATGCGGCGGGCGAAACGATTGCCGCTGCTATCCGTCCCAAAGATGTGCCCTCGCTTGCCAAAGCCATCAAAGCCGCTACATCATCGGGCTACGCCGTCATCGGTCGCGGCGGCGGTATGTCGTACACCAGCGGTTACACACCTGTGCGCGCCGACACGGTGACGGTGGATGTGGGCGCGCTCAATCGCATCATCGAAATCAACGAAGCAGACATGTACATCACGGTGGAAGCCGGGGTGACATGGAAACAGATTTACGAAGCGTTGAAACCAAAGGGCCTGCGCCTGCCGTTCTTCGGCACCTTCTCAGGTATGGTTGCAACCGTCGGCGGCGGCTTGTCGCAAGGTTCGCTGTTTATGGGCACGGCGCGCTATGGCCAGGGGGCCGACATCGTGCTGGGCCTGGAAGTGGTGCTGGCCGATGGAAGTGTTGTCACAACCGGGCAGGGCGGCTTTAAAAACGCGAAGCCGTTTTACCGCACCTATGGGCCCGATCTCACGGGGCTTTTCATTCACGACGGCGGGGCCTTCGGCATTAAAACCAAAGCCACGCTGCAACTGATCCGCACGCCCAAATCTTTGGGTTATTCCTCCTT
>JAEUKL010000421.1 GCA_016793005.1 Rhodospirillaceae bacterium
CGGAAATGGTTAATCGCCGCTTCAATGCGATCCGCGCCATAGCGGGGGTGCACGCCACAGCGGCCGATCTTGTTCAACTTGTCTGTTGGGAGCCCGCTATCAATCAGCAAGAAGTCAGGGGTGTCCTGAACCGTGGCTTCCTTCCGGCCTTTGGCCAAGTAAACCAGATT
The DNA here is from genome assembly GCA_016793005.1 of Rhodospirillaceae bacterium. Classification (GTDB taxonomy): domain Bacteria; phylum Pseudomonadota; class Alphaproteobacteria; order Rhodospirillales; family Rhodospirillaceae. The sequence continues at coordinate 171 of JAEUKL010000421.1, forward strand.
GTCCCACAGATTCGCCTCGATGGATTTGACGGTCGCATTCATCGGTTGCAGGCCACACAGTATAGTTTCGTCTAAAAACTATAAGAGTACGCGTCGCGCCTGAGAAGTGACTTTATTTGCTTTGCACACGCCACGTGCGGCCTGTGGCCATATCTTAAATACAAAGTCAGCTATGAAAGCCGCACCCGAACATAGCTGCCGGGTGCATCTTCCAGCACCGAAAGCCCGCCATCACCCGGCACGCGGGCTGGCAGCTGTGGCCCGGCCTGAGGTGTCAGCCAGGCGTGCCAATCGGTCCACCAAGATCCTTCGTGCTGTTTGGCGCTCTCGAACCAGGTCCGGGCTGAGTCGCCCATTTTGTCGTTTGTCCAGTAGCCGTACTTGTTGGCCGCGGGTGGGTTCACGACGCCGCCGATGTGTCCTGAACCGGACAGCACAAACCGCACCCGGCCATTTTTGGCCGCACCTTTCATCAGCTTGGTGCCCTCGAAGGTCGAGGCCCAGGGGGCGATGTGGTCATCCTTACAGCTGATGAAATAGACCGGTGTGTCGATGGTGCCGAGGTCAATCGGCACGCCCCCTAGCGACAGCCCGCCCGGCTGAGCTAGTTTGTTCTTCAGGTACATGTTCCACAGATAGAAGCTGTGCATCGCCTTCGGCATACGCGTGGAGTCTGAATTCCAGTACAGCAGATCGAAGGGCAGCGGGTCTTTGCCCATCAGATAATTGTTTACCACGAACGACCAGATCAGATCGTTGGAGCGCAGCATGTTGAAGGTGGTGGCCATGTCGGCCCCGTCCAGGAATCCGCCCGCCTCGGTCATGCGCTGGTCGAGGTTCTCAAGCTGCTTGTCGTCAACGAAAGCTCTGATCTCGCCGATGTCCTTGAAGTCGGTCATGGCGGTGATGAACGTGGCATTGGCCACGCTGTCATCACCCTTGGCTTTGAGGTAGGCGAGCGTGCCCGCCAGCAAGGTGCCCCCGATGCAATATCCGGCCACCGAAACCTGCTTCACCTTGCAGGCTTTCTTGACCGCGTTGATGGCGGCGATAGCCCCTTCGGTCATGTAGTCGTCGAAGGATTTGGCGGCTAGTTTTTCGTCCGGGTTCACCCATGAAACGACAAACGTGGAATAGCCCTGGGCCGTCAGCCAGCGCACCAACGAGTTCTTCGGGCGCAGGTCCAGGATATAGAATTTGTTGATCCAAGGTGGGATAATAAGAACAGGAGTTTCAACGACTTGCGGCGTTGTCGGCATGTATTGGATGAGCTGTATCAGGTCGTTCTGAAAGACCACTTTGCCCGGCGTGACCGCAATATTTTCCCCGACCCTGAACGCGGTTTCGTCCGTCATCGAGATGCGTAAGCGGCCTTTGCCTTTTTCAAGATCGGCCAATAGGTGCTGAAGCCCTTTGACCAGGTTTTCCCCCTTGGTCTCGGCGGTCAGGCGCAGCACTTCAGGGTTGGTCATGGCGAAGTTGGTGGGCGCCATGGCATCGACGAACTGCTTGGTGAAGAAGTCGACTTTGCGCTTGGTCTGGCCGTCCAGACCCTCGACCTCGCCCACGGTTTTCTGCATCCACTTGGACGTCAGCAGGTAGGATTGCTTCAGGTAATCGAACACGACGTTTTCCGACCACGCTTCGTCCTTGAAGCGGCGGTCCGATTTCTCAGGCTCAATCGTGGCAGGGGCCGACTGGCCCATCATGCGTAAGGTGGCGTTACGCCACAGGTCCATGTAGCCGGTCCACAAATTGACCTGGGCTTCAACGAGCTTGGCCGGGTCGGCCATCATTTGGCGGGTCAGCTCCAGGAACGCTTCGCCGACGTTCAAGGGATCGGCGATGCTGGTGCTGCCTGAGGTCGGGCTGGAGGATGTTTTGGCCAGAAATTCCTGGATCAGGCGTTGCGAGCGCTCGGCGATGTCGGACATCGCCGCCTGCATGTCGGCATGGCCCTCAGGTGGCGTGGAACTTGGGGGCGGCCCTGGCGGCGCGGGCGGTGGCGATGCCGCGCTGGCGGCTTTAGGCGGCTTTTTCTCAGAGACAGACGTGGTGCGCTCAGCCATGAATTCGACGTTTTTTTAATGCCTTGATAGCCCTGTTCGCGCTATGCAAGGGAACCATGAGGGGTTCAGTCTAGTCGGCGGCTTGGGGTCGCGAAAGATCAGATTGCGAAAGATCGCAGTGCTTCTTTCTCACCTTGAAGTGCGAATCTTAAGTGGTTGAAAATAAATAAAACGTTGATCAAGTTAGGACGCTACATGAAGTCCGGGGCCACTCTTCTTCAATCGCGCCATCTTCCGTCGCGCGGTTTTCAATCGCGTGTGCGGCTTGGGTCGGCCATGCTGGTTGTCGCCCTGTGCATGAGCGCGCTGTCAGGCTGCACGACAGTGAAGAAGGGCTGGCAAAGCACCAAGGATACCGTGGGCGGACTCTTTGGCGGCAGCGGCGACAAAGCCCCGCCGCCGGACCAGACGGCCGAGGCTGAGAGCGCGTCAGCACCGGCCTCGACCGATGCCCCAGCTGCGCCGATGACCGGCGGTTTGTTCATGGGCTCGGGCAGCGCTTCAAGCGCATTCCAGTCCTCGCCGGGTGGCCTGAGTGCCGCACCCGCCGAACCGGCCGCGCCTGCACCCGACGCAGCACCGGCCGAGGACAAGCCGGCCCCCAAAAAGGCTGCGGCTAAAGCTGCGCCGGCCAAGCCCGCAAAAGAAGAACCGAAAAAAGAAGCTGCCACGGAAGAGCCCAAACCTGCGGACACCGGACGCGCTGTTGAAGGGCTGGTAGCTGACCGGACGAAAGCGTCCTACACCGAGCAGGTGGGCCGCCGTGATCCGGTGACCGTACGCCCCTTGAATGAGAACGCACAAACCGCAGAGGCCAGTGCGCCCCCGCGGCCGGCTGCAGCCCCGGTCGAGCAGGTGGGCCGTCTTGAGGGTCAGTTGGCCGCGCCAAGCCAGCAGCAGGCCGCCGCGACGGCACCTGCGGCTGAAGCCTCGGGCCGTGCGGCTCCGCGTGCCGCCGATTTGGTGGATCGCTTGAGCGCGCCTGCTCCGGCTCCGGCTGAAAGCATGCCCGATACACCTCGCGCGCCAGTGCCGGTAGCGCCGGCCCCGGTTCCGGCTCAAGCCGCAGTCGCTCCGGCCGCGCCAGCGCCCGTGGCGACCTCGGTGCAGCCCTTGATCCCTTCGGCGGCCCCCAGACAGATAGCCGGCTATGGTGATGATACGGTCGTTGTCGACAGTTCGGGTACGCGCGGCGGTCGAAATGTGTTGGGCACCCAGGTGGCCAGCGCACCGCGCCTGAATTTCGATCCGGGCAGTGCCTCGGTCTCCTCTGAAATCGGGACGGTGCTTTTTGCGGCCGGCAGCGCCAACCTGTCGGCACAGGGTAAAGTCATTCTGGCTGATGCGGCCCGTCTGAGGGCCCAGGTAGACGGGGCTATTCGTATCGTTGGCCGTGGCGATCAGGCGGCAGCACGGGCGGCGGCGGTCAGCAAGGAACTGCGGCGTCTGGGGGTTCCCGCGGCACGGCTCTATGACGGCGGGGCCGATAGCACGATGTTGGGTGACGCGGCGGACATTTACCTCGACTACTAAGACCTTGCCCCCCGCAGCGCCGCTTTAACCTCTTGACGAAGCGCTGCCCAAAGCGCACCCCTTCACCGCGTATCTACCCCTCTGGCTTTGCAGTCCTTTCCATCGGTTTATGCTGCCATAAAGGCTTCAAGGTTCGGGGGTAAAACACCGAACCATTTTTCATCAACATAAGGTCAACCCCAATGGAGTCCGAGTTCCACCGCATCAAACGTCTTCCGCCCTACGTGTTCGCCGAAGTGAACGCGATGAAGGCGAAAGCGCGAGCGGCGGGCAAGGACATCATCGACTTTGGGATGGGTAACCCCGACCTGCCGACCCCGGCGCACATCGTCGACAAACTGACGGAAGTGGCGCGTGACCCGAAAGCCCATGGCTATTCGGCGTCGCAGGGCATTAAGGGGTTGCGCAAAGCCTTCGTGAATTACTACCAGCGCCGTTTCAACGTCGACCTCGACATGAACAAAGAGGTTTGCGTGACGCTGGGCTCGAAGGAAGGCTTGGCCAACTTGGCCTCGGCCATCACGGGCCCTGGCGACATTATCCTGACACCCAATCCGGCGTATCCGATCCATCCGTTCGGCTTCATCATCGCGGACGGTGCGGTGCGTTACCTGCCGTACGAGCCGGGCCCTGATTTCATGGCTGCGTTGGATCGCGCCGTGAAATTGTCGGTGCCCAAGCCCAAGGCGCTGATCTTGAACTATCCGTCCAATCCCACGGCATGCGTGGCGTCATTTGATTTTTATACGCAGGTGGTCGATTTCTGCCGCCATCACGGCATCTACATCCTGTCTGATCTGGCCTATGCCGAAATTTACTTCGACGGCAATCCGCCGCCCTCGGTGCTGCAAGTGCCCGGTGCGAAAGATATCTGCATCGAGTTCACGTCGATGAGCAAAACCTACAGCATGGCTGGCTGGCGCGTCGGCTTTGCGGCGGGCAATCCGCATCTGATTGCGGCATTGGTAAAGATCAAGTCATACCTCGACTACGGCGCGTTCACGCCTGTGCAAGCGGCTGCTGCGACGGCGTTGAACGGCCCGCAGACGTGCGTGGAAGAAACACGCCAGATTTACAAAGAGCGCCGCGACGTTCTGGTGGAAGGTTTGGGCCAAGCGGGTTGGATCATTCCGTCGCCACCAGCCTCGATGTTCGCCTGGGCGCCGATCCCCGAGCAGTTCAAGCATTTAGGTTCGCTGGAGTTCTCGAAACTTCTGCTGACTGAAGCAGATGTGGCTGTCGCCCCCGGCACCGGGTTCGGTGAAGCAGGCGAGGGGTTTGTCCGTATTGCCTTGGTGGAAAACAAACACCGCATTCGCCAAGCCGTGCGCAGCATCCGAACGTTCTTCGGAAGCCAGGGCGCTCTGAAAAACTTTGATAGCAAACGGGCTGCGAACTCGTGACCTCACCATTGAAAATTGCCGTAGCCGGCCTCGGAACTGTCGGGGCCGGTACCTTAAAACTGTTGAACGCGAATGCCGGCTTTATTGCTGCCAAGTGCGGCCGCCCGGTTGTTGTCACGGCCGTCAGCGCGCGCGATGCCAAGAAGAAACGCGACGGCGTTGATCTGGCCAACGTGAAGTGGTTCGACGATCCGGTGAAGATGGCTGATCAAGCCGATGCCGATGTGATCGTGGAACTGATCGGCGGTTCGGAAGGGGCGGCACGTCAAACCGTTGAAACCGCGCTAGCGAAAAAGCGTCATGTTGTCACTGCCAACAAAGCGCTCTTGGCGCACCACGGCGTGGCTTTGGCCACGACCGCCGAGAAAGCCGGGCTTACGCTGGCTTACGAAGCAGCGGTGGCGGGCGGCATTCCGATTATCAAGACATTGCGCGAAGGTTTGGCGGGCAATGCTATCCAGCGCATCTACGGCATTCTGAACGGCACGTGCAATTACATTCTCACGACTATGCGCGCCACGGGCCGCGATTTCGGTGATGTGCTGAAAGAGGCGCAGGATTTGGGTTACGCCGAAGCTGATCCGTCCTTCGACATTGATGGCGTTGATGCCGCGCACAAGTTGGCCATTCTGGCCAGCGTTGCGTTCGGTATGGAAGTCGATTTCAAGAGCATGCACGTGGAAGGCATTCGCCGCATCGGTGCGCTTGATATCGCCTATGCCGAGCAAATGGGCTTCCGCATCAAACTGATCGGCCATGCCAGCCGTGTGGGTGATGCATTTACGCAGCGCGTTTATCCGTGCCTGATCTCGCCGGACTCTCCTTTGGCGGCGGTCGAAGGCGTGTTCAATGCTGTGGTCACGGAAGGCGATTTCGTAGGCCGCTCTGTGCTGGAAGGCCGGGGTGCTGGCGCTGGCCCAACCGCATCAGCCGTTGTTGCCGATATCATTGATATTGCGTCGGGCCGCAAAGTGCCGACCTTTGGCGTGCCTGCGAGTGTGCTAACCAAATCCAAAATCGTGCCGATTTCAGAACGTGTCGGGGCATACTATGTGCGTTTGGTCGTGGTCGATCAGCCCGGCGTGTTCGCCGATATCGCGGCAGCGTTCCGCGATGAGTCCGTGTCGATGGAATCAGTTCTGCAACGCGGCAAAAACGAAAACGCGCAAGTGAATGTCGTGATCATCACGCACGATACGCAGGAAGCGCCGCTGTTACGTGTGTTCAAAAAGCTCGAAGCCAACAAAGCCGTGGTCGAGCCGCCGCATATGATCCGCATCGAGCGGTTTCCGGCGCCATAATAATCTTTGAGGGGATAAACAAATGCCGATGCAAGATCCGAATTTCGCGAATGTTCTCGAGCGCAACCTGGCGCTGGAAACGGTGCGCGTGACCGAAGCGGCTGCTTTGTCGGCCTGGCGTCTGGTTGGGCGCGGCGATGAAAAGGCTGCCGATCAGGCCGCTGTCGATGCCATGCGCAAGGCGCTGAACGGCCTGAACATCAACGGCACGGTGGTGATCGGCGAGGGCGAGCGCGACGAAGCGCCCATGCTGTACATCGGCGAGAAAGTTGGTTCGGGGGAAGGCCCGCGCGTCGATATCGCGCTTGATCCGCTGGAA
>JAEUKL010000427.1 GCA_016793005.1 Rhodospirillaceae bacterium
CGTGCAACGGCTTAAATTTCATGGGATATCCTCCGTTAAGAGATTGAATTATCTCAATTTTTAAAACAGCCCGGGCACGTGTTAGCACTCCCCAGCGCCGAGTGCCAGTTACCTAGGTGGGGGGCCGGAAAGAGTCAAGGCTCGGACCTGTGAAAAGGTGTGGAAAAGACCACTTAGAGCTGCGGCTAAAATAGTTAATGTGCGCCCTGCTCCGCCCGATTCTGCAGGCTGGGAACAGGGAACTGCGTGGAATGGCACATCGCTGGCTCATTGCATTGATAAGTGCGGCGGCACTGACGGCGGGCGTGGCCCACGCCGAGCGGACGTTACGCGAGCAGTTGCTGGCCGCCCCTCTGTCGGACCAGTTGGGCGGCGCCACCACCCGCCCCGTAGCCACGAAGGATGCGTTTACGTTCGTGGCCGGCAATGCGTCGGACCAACACAAAGCGCGGTTCGTACGAGGCAATGAACTGTTCACGGCAACGTGGGACCCAACGCCCGGCAAAAACCCAAACACGCAAGGCCTAGGCCCGCTGTTCAACGCCAAGTCCTGCTTTGATTGCCACATCCAGAACGGCCGCGGCACACCGCCCACCAAACCACACGATGTGTTGGACAGCAGCCTGGTGCGAATCTCGGTCCCGGGGGCTGATCCCAACGGCGGGCCGAACCCCGTGCCGATTTACGGCGATCAATTGCAAGACAAAGCCATTGATGGCGTGCCACCGGAAGCAACTCCCAACGTGCGATGGCGTGAAGTTGTCAAAGGTAAGTTTGCCGACGGCACGCACTACAGCCTTCGCAAGCCAACCGTAACCCTCACCAAGCCGGCCTACGGTACGTTCCCGAAAGACGTGATGATCTCTTTCCGCGTCTCGAACCCGGTGATCGGCGTGGGACTATTGGAATCAGTGCCGGAGAGCACGCTGCTTGCTCTGGCCGATGAAACCGATGCCGACGGCGATGGCATTTCGGGCCGCATGAATGTGGTGTTCGATATGGCGACCAAAACGCGCAAAGCCGGACGCTTTGGCTGGAAGGCCAACAATGCAAGCTTACGCCACCAGAACGCCACTGCTGCTTTAAGCGATATGGGCCTGTCGTCTGAGATGCTGCCCATCGACTTGTGCCGCAAGGAACAAGTGGAGTGCATGGACGCCGCGCGCAAAGCCAAGCCCGCTGAAGGTTTTGAACTGACGCCCGAGCACGTGGAGCAGTTGCTGGTTTACATGCAACTCATTGCCGTGCCGCATCAACGCAACCCGCAACTGCCCGAGGTGAAACGCGGTGAAGCCGTATTCCGCGACATAGGCTGTGCCGCCTGCCATATGCCCACACTCATTACCGCAGCCGATGCGGCGATTCCTGAACTTGCCAACCAGACCATTCACCCGTTCACCGATTTACTGCTGCACGACATGGGCGAAGGGCTGGCCGATCATCGGCCCGACAACCTGGCCAGCGGCACGGAATGGCGGACCGCGCCGTTGTGGGGCTTAGGCCTGGTGCAAAAAGTCAACGGCCACAGCTTCCTGCTGCACGATGGCAGAGCACGCAATGTCGCCGAAGCGATTTTGTGGCACGGCGGCGAAGCTGAGGCAGCGAAAGAAAAATTCCGCACCAGCCCAAAAGCTGCGCGCGATGACTTGCTGGCGTTTTTGGGGTCGCTTTGAGACTACATCAAACACATGTCATCCCCGTAAAAACGGGGGTCCATTGTTCAACACATTGATGCAGTTTTTAAACCCTGGATTCCCGCTTTCGCGGGAATGACAACAAAAGAAACTACTTCGCCTTATGCGCCGTCCACTGGAAGTCGCCGTCCTTGGAGCGCTCGATGGCGGCTTGGAGAACGTCATGGGCTTCGCAGCCCGTGGGGCAGATGGTTTTCAGCTTCGCCAGGTTCGCTTCGGCTGAGGCCTTGTCGTTGAGCTTCAAGAACAGCTCGCCTTGGTATTCCAGTGCCCCCATGTGGTCGGCCTTGAACGATAGGGCTTTATTGTAGCTGGCCATGGCTTCATCCATCAGGCCGTTATTGCGCTGCACGTAACCCAGCATGCTCAACACTTCGGGATTTTCCGGCTCGAACTTCGAGAGTTCCGACACCATGGGCAGGGCTTTCTTGAAGTCGCCCGCATCCACCGCCTTCTGGCATTCCTTGAAATTGTAGGTAGGGAAATCCACGCCCGCGATGGCCCAGGCTGCAGTCGTAAAAGCCGTGCCGGTAAAAGCAAGCAGAGCAGCAAATGAAACAGCGGCGACAGATTTATGCATGGGAGCCATCAGTACGGTTCCAGAACGATACGAAAAGCTGCTCTGCCCTTACGGTTTACGCAAGGGCAGAGATAAGGGCCGTTTGGCCCGCGAAACGCTGTAACAGCAAAGCCGGGTCGAGGCTCATAGCTTTTTTTGATGACGCAATACCGAAGCCATGACCCGCCTTATTTCTTTGCAGCGTAGATAGCGTCAATGCTGGCGGGGGCCGTGCCAACGCGCTCTAACTTCGGATAGCGCAAGCCGCCGCGATAATCGAACGATACGGTCGAGAACCGGTCGCCATTACGCACCAACACCTCAATCGGCGCGCCGGATTTCTGTGCGTCTTTGATCGCGTCTTTCAGTTTGTCGGCGTCATAGGTGACATTATTCACGGCGATCATCTGTGTGCCGACCGTCATGCCCTTCTCGTACGCCAAGCCATTCCACTGCACCGAAACAACACGCCCGTCGCGGTTGACGGCAAAGCCCAGAGAATAGGTGAACCCGGCCACACGGTCGCGCGCCTCGGCATTGGTGGCATAGGGGCCTTGCTTCTCGACATAGGTGAGTTTGTAGCCGCCGCGCGCAATCCCATCTAATGGTGCAGGCCCATGACCATCCAGTCGGGTGCGCAGGAACGTTGACCAATCATGCGGCTGCACAGTGTTCAGCGCCTTCACCACATCTTCGAAGGTGTAGGTGACGGACGTTGTGCTGCCGTCGTTCACACCGAAAAACAATTTCGCGAAATCATCCAGTGATTTACGACCACCGGATTTCTCGCGCAGCAGCGTATCCACATCCAGCCAGATCAACTGGCCTTCCTGGTAGTAATCCTCGCCGCGCTGCCAACTGCGCCATGCCTGCGGCGCGCGCTTGATGGTGATGGGATCATTGACTGTGTCTTGCAGCGCCTTCCACTCGCGGCCCACGCGCACATCAAACGTGGCAGCAGTCATGGCCAGGGCTTCCAACGCATCGGCTTGCGACATCAACCCAGAGCGTGCCGCCAGCACAGCGCCCCAGTACTGCGTCTGGCCTTCGTAGACCCAGAGCAGGCTGTTGCGCATAGGCGCGCTGTAGGTGGGCGTCCACGCATCAGCGCCGCGGCGGAATTTACCGTTCCACGAGTGCGTGTATTCGTGTGGCAGCAGCATGCGCGCATCGGCGGTTTTATCCCAATCAGTCAAGTAGTTGGGGATCGTGCCGTTTTCGCTTGATTGCTGATGTTCCAAACCAATGCCGCCCATCTGGTTGGTCAAGGCCAGCAGAAAATCGTATTGCTTGTAGTGCTTCGAGCCAAAAAGTTTCTGCGCCTGCGTCACCAACGCACGGTGGGCTGCAATGTGCGCCGGCTTTGCCTCTAACAGTTCCTCGCGGTCCGCGACGATATTCAGGAACACCGGGTTTGATTTGTCGCCAAGTTCGATGCGCTCGAAATGACGGCCCGCGAACATGGGGGCGTCCACCAGTTCTTCAAACGACACGGTCTTGAACGTGGTGATGTTGCCGGAGCCGCCAGCCTTTTCACCAGATTTTTCCAGTGCAGCGCCGTACTGCCAGCCCTCGGGTAACTTCAGCGTCAGCGCCACCGGAATTTGGCGGGTATAGTAACCAGCCGGATAGAGCGCCAGGCTGTTCCATTGCAGGTTCATCATCTCGGGCGTCATGATGATGCGGCCCTGGTTGCCTTCGGTCGGCGCCAAGAACTGAAAGCTTGCATCAAGCGCGGTCACGCCAACAGGCACGTCCACATGGAATGCGAACGTGTCCACGGGGTCGCGCACCCACTCTAGGCGCTGACCATTCGCTGTGATCATCAACCCCGCCAGTTTGTCGATCTCGCCGCGTGGCGCATGCTTTCCCGGCAGCCATTCGGGGTACATCAGCGTGACCCGCGCGCCACCTTTGACAGGGATTGTCTGTTTCATCGTAATGATGCGCCGCGCCACGTCGGTGGCATCAACACTCAGCAGCATCGTGCCGGGATAAGGAATATCCTGGGGTGCCGTAATGACCGTAGGCAGCGGCGCATTATGGGGTAGATCTGACTGTGCGTGACCGCTGTAACTCATGGCCAGCAACGCCCACAGCACAGCCGTACCGGTTAAGATCGTACGTTTCATGTGTCCCTCTGATCCGAAATTTTTTAAACCGTGCCGCAAAACATGCCATGCTGTGAAGAGCGAATCACACCCACGACAGGGATTTCACATGAAATTGCATCATGCGCGCTGCATCGGCTTTGCAGCCTTGATCGCGGCCCTTGCTCCGCTGGCCGCACCCTTAAGCGCGGCAACAGTGGACTACACCACAAAAGCATCTTTGCCGCCGGATCTGGCGTGGAAAGGTAAAAGCGAAAAGCTGATCGTGAAGAAAAGCGATGCGTGGGTGACACCCGCCGAGGTCAGCAATCTGACCACCAC
>JAEUKL010000432.1 GCA_016793005.1 Rhodospirillaceae bacterium
GGCCGCCGAAATAGGCCTCGGCCTCCACTTTGCCTTTACGCCAAACGATGAATGAGTCTGAATTATTGCTGCCGGCGTAGTCTGCCGCCGCTTTAAGGGCGTCGTCGGCAATTGTACGCTGCGCGGGCTTTGCTTGGGGCAGCGGTTTCCACTTTTTAGCCCCAGGCACTGCTTCTTTGGGCTCGTACGCGTCAATCGGATTGGTGCTAAGGGCTGCGAACGTTTTGGCAAAACGCTCCTGATACAGCTTTTCGTCGGCGTCCGAGAACATCAGCTTGCCCAGGTACACCTGCTCGGTTGTCGTGGGCAGGGTCGAAGACGAGCCTTGGGCCAGCGCAGGCGATACAACCGCGATACCGCAAGCAAATACGGCCGAGCATAAAACCTGTCGCGTAACGAAATGCATCATGAGGTTTACTCTGCGTCTTCGCAGGACAAATCGAACTCGTTCAAGCCCTCTTCCAGATAATCGGCCAGGAGCGGCAGATTCAGAAGATACTTGGTGGGATGGCGGCCGTGTTCATCGCGCGCTGTATCCACCGCCTCGTCCCAGTCATCGGCGGTGAATGTACCGCGCCCCACCCAGGCCAGGGCAATCAGTTCAACCTGCTCATCCTCGTTCAGGCTGTCGAGAAATTCTTTCAGTTCTTCGTATTCGGGCGAGCCCGCATGGTCGGGCTGGTCTTCTTCAGGCAGATCGTCCTTCACCAAATCGTCGCCCGCGTGCTGACCTGGCTCGTCGGACAGTTCATGCACATCAGCCATTAATTCGCGAGCTTTGGAAATAACGTGGCAAACGTTCTCAAGCGCAATGTCCACGACAGCCTCCGGATAACAATGCTGGTCCCTCTTACATCAGGGCGCCATTGGACAAGATTTGTCGCGGGCTTTCAATGCTGCGTCGGGAAAATCACTGAACAGTCCATCAAGTCCCTGGGCGAAAAATGCGCAATATTCGACTGTTGGATTGCCGCCGTAGGATTTTGCCAAAAACGGCGCATCCGAACGAAAGGTGTACGGGTGCACGACCAGGCCCGCCTGATGTGCACGCGCAACAAAGTCCGTCGGAGCTTGCGCCTGCCCGGCTTTATCCACCGCGATAATGTAAGCCTTATAAGGCCCAATGCCCTGGGCATAACCCGCAATCGCTCTCAGGCCTGCGTCGGTCGCCATATCGGCATAGGTCAGCGGCAAACCTGCGGCCTCCTGATCATAGGGTCGCTCGTCGGGGTCGCCCAGCAACTGCACCAGGGGCGCTTTGGTCAGGGTGCTTAAGCGTTTCAGGTTCGACACTTCGAACGACTGGATGAACACCGCCGAGTTGGCCCGATCCAGTTTAGCGGCCGCCAAGGCTTTCAGCAGCGGCGGCTCCAACGCCAGGCCACGTGCGGCGAAATACGTGGGGTGCTTGGTTTCCGGGTAAACGCCAATGGTGCGATTGCGCTTGGCGCTTTCGGCCGTAACCAGCGCCAGAATTTCATTAAATGTGGGGATTTCGAACTTGCCGTTGTTGCTTTGATTACGGCTGGCCAGGCGCTCTTTGGCGCGGAGCGTTTTAATCTCGGCCAAAGTAAAGTCTTCGGAAAACCACCCTTCGACAGCGCGGCCGTCGATGGTGCGTTGGATTTTGCGCTCGGGGAACTTTACCGCCACATCGGTTGTGTCAGACAACTCGTTTTCGTGGCGCGCAATCAGGACGCCGTCTTTGGTGCTGACCAGATCGGGCTCGATGAAATCAGCCCCCATCTCGATGGCGAGCCGGTAAGCCTCGATGGTGTGCTCAGGCATATGACCGCTGGCCCCGCGATGCGCGATCACCAATGGCTTCGCAATCGCCGTAAAACTGAAAAGGCACAGCACAATGGCAAGACGCAGCATGACATCACCTTTTGTTGGAGCGTCATGATGCCATCATAAACAAAAGGCGGCCTATAAGGCCGCCTTTCATGTTCACGAAAGCTTCATCGCACTTATTGAATAAGCTTTATTGGATAAGCGCGCCGCCTTCAGCGGCAGCCTTGCGGCCTTTTTGCAGCTTGTCGAAGTGCGACCACACGCCTTCGATGCCGTGCCATTGGCCACGCGTGGCAGCCTTTGAGTACTCTGTAGCGCGGGCTTCAAAGAAGTTCGCGTGCTCAACACCGTTCAAAATCTGCGTCAGCCATGGCAGCGGGTGATCGGTCAGGTTATAGACCGGCGGCAGGCCCAACTGGCCCAAGCGCCAATCGGCGATATAGCGGATGTACGCCTTGATCTCGTCGGGCGTCATGCCGTTGACCGGGCCCAATCCAAACGCCAGATCGATGAAATTGTCTTCCAGGCTCACGACGGTCTTGCAGCAATCAATAATGTCGTCTTTGACACTTTGCGTCAGACACCCGGTTTCGTGCGCGAAGGTGTGGAACAGTTTAATCACGGCTTCGCAGTGCAGGCTTTCGTCGCGCACCGACCATGTCACAATCTGGCCCATGCCCTTCATTTTGTTCTGACGCGGGAAGTTCAGCAGCATCGCAAAGCTTGCGAACAGTTGCAGGCCTTCGGTGAACGCGCCGAACATCGCCAACGTACGCGCAATGTCGGCATGCGTATCAACGCCAAACTTCTTCATGTAGCTGTGCTTATCGGCCATCTCGCGGTACTGCATGAACGCCGAGAATTCAGTCTCGGGCATACCGATGGTTTCCAAGAGCAACGCATAAGCCGCGATATGGATCGTCTCCATGTTCGAGAACGACGCCAGCATCATCTTGATTTCAGTCGGCTTGAAGACGCGGCTGTAGCGCTCCATGTAGTTGTCGTTCACTTCCACGTCGGACTGCGTGAAAAAGCGGAAGATTTGCGACAGCAAGTTACGTTCGTTGTCGTTCAGCTTGCCGGCCCAATCCTTACAGTCTTCGCCCAGCGGCACTTCTTCCGGCATCCAGTGAATCTGCTGCTGGCGCTTCCAGTAGTCGTGGGCCCACGGATAACGGAAGGGCTTATACCCCAGGGATGGCGTCATCAGCCCCGGCAGCGCAATGGCCGAACCGGGTGTAACGTCATTTGGCGTGATGATCTTGTTCATGGCAGAGGCAGTCCGGGCAGAAATTTAAAGCGAGAAGCGAGAGAAATATCCGGCGTCAGATTTACTGACAGGCGAGACATTCCTCATAATCGGTCTTGTTCTCGCCCAAATTTCGCTCGGGCCACTGTCGGGTGTTGTCGGCTTCGACGCCGGCGAAGGCGGCGCGCTGCACCGACTTCGAACGGAGGTAATACAGGCTCTTCACGCCCGACTCCCACGCCTTCCAGTGCAGCATCATCAGGTCCCACTTATCCACGTCCGACGGGATAAACAGGTTGATGGACTGGCCCTGGCAGATGAAGGGAGACCGATCAGCCGCGAATTCAACGATCCAGCGCTGATCGATTTCAAACGCGGTTTTGTAAACCGCCTTTTCTTCGTCCGTCAGGCCGTTCAAATGCTGCACCGAACCCTGATGTTCAAGGATCGAGTTCCAGGTGGCCGGGTTGTCGAGGCCCTTCGACGCCAAAAGCTCCGTCAGGTACGGGTTCTTCACCGCGAACGAACCCGACAGCGTTTTGTGCGTGTACACGTTGGCCGGGATCGGCTCAACACACGGCGATGTGCCGCCGCAGATGATGGAAATGGAAGCCGTCGGAGCAATGGCCAGCTTGTGCGAGAAGCGCGCCATGACGCCGGTTTCAGCCGCATCCGGGCAGGCGCCACGTTCTTCGGCCAGTTTCACCGACGCCGCATCGGCGCCACGGCGGATGTGCTTGAACATTTTGATGTTCCAGCTTTTCGCCATGGCACTTTCGAAGGGAATGCCCTTCGATTGCAGGAACGAGTGGTAGCCCATGATGCCGAGGCCTACCGAACGCTCGCGCATGGCCGAGTACTTGGCGCGGTCCATGGACGACGGTGCGCGGTCAATGAAGTCCTGCAACACGTTGTCCAGGAAGCGCATCACGTCTTCGATGAACTGCGGCTCGTTCTGCCACTCGTCCCAGGTTTCCACGTTCAGCGACGACAGGCAGCAGACAGCGGTGCGGTCGACGTTGTTGTGGTCGGGGCCGGTGTGCAGCATGATTTCGCTGCAAAGGTTGGACGTCGTGACTTTCAAGCCCAAGTCCCGCTGATGTTTCGGCATCTGGCGGTTCACGGTGTCGGCGAAAATCAGGTACGGCTCGCCGGTGTTCAGGCGGTTTTCCAAAATCTTCTGCCACAGCTCGCGGGCGTTCACCGTCTTCATCACGTCGCCGGTCTTCGGGCTCAGCAATTCAAACGGCGCGTCGTCGCGCACGGCTTCCATGAACTTGTCGGTGATGTTCAGGCCGTGGTGCAGGTTCAGGCTCTTGCGGTTGAAGTCGCCCGAGGGCTTGCGGATTTCCAGGAACTCTTCGATTTCTGGATGGTGAATGTCGAGGTACACGGCCGCCGAACCGCGGCGTAAGGAACCTTGGCTGATCGCGAGCGTGAGTGAGTCCATCACACGCACGAACGGAATAATACCGGACGTATGTCCGCAGTTGCGCACTTTCTCGCCGATGGAGCGCACCTTGCCCCAATAGGTGCCGATGCCGCCGCCGTTGGAGGCGAGCCAGACGTTTTCCGTCCAGGTGCCGACAATGCCGTCGAGGTCGTCATTGACCGAGTTCAGGAAGCACGAAATGGGCAGACCCCGATCCGAGCCGCCGTTCGACAGAACAGGCGTGGCGGGCATGAACCAGAGTTTCGAGATGTAGTCGTAGATGCGCTGGGCATGGTCGATGTCGTCGCTGTAGGCCTTGGCCACGCGCGCAAACATGTCCTGGTAGGACTCTCCGGGCAGCAAATAGCGGTCTTCCAGCGTCGCCTTGCCGAAGTCGGTCAGGCGCACGTCGCGCGATCTGTCGATCTTGATGGAGGGCACAACATCGAGAGCGGTGGTCTCTCGGGCGCGCTGGGTTTGATTGGGGGTTGAGTTCGGGAGCGATTGCGGAGCAACAACGGCGGCGGAGCCAACTTCGAGCGCGTAGTTCATTTATTCCCCTCGTTCTGCCGCGGTGACGGCTCCAACCAAGCCGGCACCTTAAAAAACACATACATTGGCGACGAGAGAATCAGGCCCTATCTCCGGCCACCATTCCCTTTGAATCGTAAGGGCTTAGCGGTCCAGAAATCGTCCGGGCCTCTCCAAGGCCATCCTGGCTTATCGGGTTTTTTGCCTGTTGAATCAGGCTTTAATCCCCAACTTGCCCCTCTTTTTCCCCTCGCACCCCAGAGCTAGTCTTCCGTGGTGTGTTTCGCCGCTAGATATGGTGGAGGTGACGGTGAGTCCCGTCAACCAGATTTTGGGGTCAAAAAAAACATTTCCACAAGATTTAGATTTTTCTATTGCAATCTCAATAACGCAAAGCAACCAATTGAAATTATTGAATAATTTATTACTTTAAAAATGACCCAAAAATCGCGAAATCTTCTATCGCGACCCCTCAAAACAGCCCCAAAATTCAGGCGAAAATGAAAGTTCAAGAGGGAAAATTTAGGCCTACTTTTGAGCCCCTCCAGAAAAGCAATGTTGCGTTGCACAAATATGGGTTGCGACCTTTGGTGCGATGCAGCATTACTATCGCAAGACAGAATTTTGAAGATTGAGGGACGAAAAATGTTCACCCCGGACCAAAAAGAATTGATGGCCTTCCTCGCTGAGTCGGCCCTTGAATTGGCGACCCAAGCGCACAGCACCAGCGGTCGCGAATTAAACGCGCTGCTGAATGAAGCCGAAGAATTGATGGCAATTCGTACACGCCTGATGAACCGTCATTGGACCACAGCAAACTCAAACCAACTCGAACTTCAATTCGAAATGAAGAAGGCTGCTTAAGCCTCGCATAAAAAACGCTCGTAAAAAGAGATCACCCGCTCGAGTCGTCAACTCGGGCGGGTTTTTCT
>JAEUKL010000433.1 GCA_016793005.1 Rhodospirillaceae bacterium
GTTCTGCGCTGCGAAGGCGGTCTAGGCTCTGCACCAAGCAACTGATTTGGCCTGGGGAGGGCCGCATTATGACTCTCAGTATCTCGCGTAAACTGCTGGCGACAACGGCCGCAGTTACTGTTTCAGCGTTTCTTTTTTCCACGGCCCCGGCAAGCGCCATGGAAAGCGTGAAGGCGATTTTTGCCAGTAAGCCGGCGGCCCCCACGGCCGCCGATGCGGCAGCTTTTATCACGCGGGTCGAGGCTGAGTCCGACGCCATCAGCGAAGAAGCCTCACGCATCAATTGGGCGTACGCCACCAACATCACCTACGACACGCAGTGGCTGGTCGCCAAGATTGGCGAGCGCACCACCAAAATGGCGGTCGATTTCGCCATCGAAGCCAAGAAGTTCGACGGTGTACAGGTCGATGCGGTGACGCGCCGCAAACTCGACTTCATCAAGCAAGGTATCACTCTGCCGGCTCCGCAAGATCCGAAAGCCGTCGCTGAACTGGCGGCCGTCACCACGCGCCTGTCGGCGGCTTATTCAACGGGCAAAATCGAACTCGACGGGAAAACCGTTTCGCAAAGCGAAACTGAAACGCTGATGCGTACAACGCGCGACCCCAAGAAACTCGCCGAGATTTGGACCAAGTGGCACGATAATGCACGCGGCATGAAGGCCGATTACGCGCGCATGGTGGAATTGGGCAACGCCGGCGCCAAGGAACTGGGTTTCGCCGATGTAGGTGCGTTATGGCGGTCGGGCTACGACATGCCGCCCGATGATTTTGCCAAGGAAGTGGACCGCATCTGGACGCAAGTAAAACCGCTGTACGACGAGCTGCACTGCCACGTGCGCGCGAAGTTGAACGACAAGTACGGCAACGAGATCGTGCCGCTCGACCAACCCATTCGTGCCGATCTGATGGGCAACATGTGGGCGCAAGAGTGGGGCAACGTCGGTGACTTGGTCGCCAACAAAGGCGATGATCCGGGCATCGATCTCACCAAAATCCTGAACGCAAAAGGCTACACGCCGCTGAAAATTATTCAGACCGGCGAGGCATTCTTCACCTCGCTGGGCTTCGAGCCCTTGCCCAAAACCTTCTGGGAGCGCTCGCAGATCGTAAAACCGCGCGACCGTGAAGTGGTGTGCCATGCATCCGCATGGGATCTCGATAGCCGCGATGACATTCGTGTGAAGATGTGCACCGAAGTCGCCGCCGACGATTTCCAGACTGCGCATCATGAGTTAGGTCACAACTTCTATCAGCGTGCCTACAAGAACCAACCGGTACTGTTTAAAGGTGGTGCCAACGACGGCTTCCATGAAGCCATCGGCGACATGGTGGCTTTGTCCATCACACCTGAGTACATGAAACAGTTGGGCCTGATCGACAAAGTACCCGATGCCTCAAAGGACCTGGGCCTGCTCATGCAAAAGGCCATGGACGGCATCGCGTTCCTGCCGTTCGGGTTGCTGGTCGATAAATGGCGCTGGCAGGTGTTCTCGGGCGAACTCACGCCGGCGACCTACAATGAAGGCTGGTGGAAACTGCGGAACCAGTACCAAGGTGTGCGCGCACCGACGGCACGCTCGGCCGATGACTTTGATCCGGGTGCGAAGTTCCACATCCCCGATGGCACGCCGTACATGCGCTACTTCCTCGCGCGCGTGCTGCAATACCAGTTCTACAAAGCCGCCTGTGATCAGATCGGCTGGAAGGGCCCGTTGCACCGCTGCACGTTCTTTGGTTCGAAGGAAGTCGGGGCGAAGTTCAACGCCATGTTGGAAATGGGCTCATCGAAGCCGTGGCCGGATGCATTGGAAGCCTTCACCGGCACCCGCCAAATGGACGGCTCGGCCATCATTGCCTACTACGAGCCGTTGATGGTGTGGCTGAAAGAACAAAACAAAGACCGCAAGTGCGGGTGGTAAGCCGCGTCGCATTTTGAGAATGGAAAAGGCGCCTCGCGGTCTGAGAGGCGCCTTTTTGCATCACGAGAAGGGGCCGGTTTTATGGACCGTAGTCCGAACCGGCCCACCTCTGTTCATCTCTTTGTTAGGCCGCGCGGACCTTATGCAGGAAGTCTTGCACAGACGTCCGTAAAGATTCGGTTTGGCCCGACAGTGCTGTCGACGCATTCAGTACCAGCCCGGCCATGCTGCCTGTTTCACCGGCTGCGCTGGTAACTTCGCCGATGTTCTGCGACACTTCCTGCGTGCCCGCGGCGGCAGCCTGGACGCTGCGGGAAATTTCCTTGGTGGCAGCACCTTGTTCCTCGATAGCCGACGCAATCATGGCCGAGATGCCATCCATCTGACCAATCGTGCGACCGATGGATTGGATGCCGTCCAGCGATTCACGCGTAGCGGCTTGGATGCCTGTCACTTGCGCGGCCACTTCTTCTGTTGCTTTGGCTGTCTGCGTGGCCAAGGCTTTCACCTCGGTCGCAACCACAGCAAACCCTTTACCAGCATTGCCGGCGCGCGCCGCTTCAATGGTTGCATTCAGCGCCAAGAGATTCGTTTGCGCCGCAATGCCGTTGATGAGTTCCACAACATCGCCGATCTTCTGGGCGGCAGCAGCCAAACCCTGCACTTTGGCTTCAGTCCGTTGCGCTTCTTCAACAGCCTGACGGCTCACAGCAGAAGAATGCGACACCTGTCGATTGATTTCTGCTATCGAGGCCAATAGTTCTTCGGCAGATGCGGCAACGGTATTGACGTTCGCCGAGGATTCCGTCGCAGCCGCAGACACCACATCGGCCTGGCGGCTTGTTTCTTCGGCAATCGCGCTCATGCTTTGGGCAGACTTGCCCAGCTCACCGGCGGCGCTTGAAAGGTTTTCGTTCACAGCGGCAATCTGTTTTTCAAATTCCTGGATTGCGTTGGTGACCAGTTTTGCACGCTGTTCTTTCGCGGCTTGCTCACGGGTTGCGGCAGCCGTCATTTCCGCATTCGCAATCATGTTGGTTTTGAACACATCCACCGCGGCAGCCATGCCGCCAATCTCGTCACCGCGCTCAGCCCCAGGAATGTGCACCGACGTATCGCCGCGGGCCAGCACTTCCATCGCCGAAGTAATGCTTGTGATGGGGCCGGCAATCATCGCGCCGCCAATCTGCCAGGCCAAGACCACAGCAGAAATCAAGCCGATGCCCAAAACCGCGAAGCTGATGAGGGAACGGCTCGCGTAGAAGTCATTCAGTTCTTCTGTGGTTTCGTCAATCCGTGACGCAATGGTCGCTGCGACTTTCTGGATTTGCGTGTTCAAAGCCTGACGGGCCGAGCGGTTCGCATCGTTGTCGCCGTAAGCCCGGGCATTCGCAATTGTGTCCTCGCGGGCCAAACGCACCAGTTCGGCACGGAATTCGACGAACTTGTCAGAAACCTTGCGAAGGTCCGCAAAGTCAGTCGTATCGGCTGGGGTAATAATCTTTTCCCATTCGTTTAGCAGGCTGGTGATTTTGTCGAGGTTTTTCAGTAACGGCGCGCCGTACTTGTCGACGTCAGCCTGATCTTTCGCCATGTAGATACCGCGGCTGTCCATTACGACCGCAAACACCAGACCGTTGATTTTTTC
>JAEUKL010000008.1 GCA_016793005.1 Rhodospirillaceae bacterium
TGCAGCATGATGCGCTTGCGCTCATCAGTGCTCATACGCGGCCAGGGGCCCTTTTCAAACGCTTCGCGCGCGGCCCGCACGGCGGCATCTACTTCGGCCTTATCGGCCTCCTTCAGGTGCGCGATCACTTGCTCGCTGGCGGGGCTGAACACCGGCAAGCGTTCGCCGCCGCTCCCGGCAGGCAGCGTCACACCGTTGATGTGGCTGGTGGCCACTTCGACAACGGGGAACTTGGCTTTGGTGCGGTCAAAAGTAATCGCGTTCATGGCGTCCTCGGTTTCCTGTCCAACGGTGCTGTTAAGTGCCCGCCTTGATGATCCGGGCCGCATCGGATTGATGGAAATCGCTGTTGCAGGAAGGGCAATGCAATTTCACATCCGGGCGGTTCAGAATCCCTGGCCCCACATGGAACCAGCTTTTGCACGACGGGCATTGAGTCCACGACGTGTTGCCAGTTTTTTCCCACGGGGCGCCAGCAGGAATATGCTCAATATTCGATTTCATTTTTGCGGTGGTCATAGAGTGGGCCACCCCGACATATCCACGCCCGCCAGCACCTTGGCGGCGTTGGTTAAGGCATTCGCAGGTACTTGCGAACGCGGCGGCACCGGGCTCGGCGCACCCGCAAACGGCGGCAAGGGGAAGGTGGCGTCGATGGCCATTTTCGAGAGGGTCTTAGAGCCCGCAGGCGTCGAAGGGTCGAGCAGCGAGCCTGAAAGCCCGTCGATCGAGAAACTATCGCGGCTCCACTGCACGCGTGTGGCCAGCGCGAACATCATTTCGCTGTCATCAAACAGGTCGATGTCGTCATCCACCGCGATCACCATTTTCAGGCGGCGGTACGCCAGCGCAGCCGTAAGTCCGTCGCGGACTTCGCCTGGACCCGGCTTTGAAAATTGCAGATAGGCATGGAAGCGCCGTCCTTGGGCTGGCACGTGAACATTCGTCAGGCTAGGGGCGACAGCTTTGACGATGCTGTAGACCTTGCCTTCCATGGCCATGTTGTCGGGCACCAGCATGTCGGTGAGGCCCGAGCCATAGTCATGGTAAATGGCATTCTTGCGCATCGTGATGCACGTCACCTGGAACACAGGCGCCGCCACTTGCGGGCCCGAGTAACCGGTATACTCACCGAAGGGGCCATCGGCTTCCAACTGATCTTTCAGCGCGTAGCCTTCAATGACGATCTCGGCATCGGCGGGCACCATGATCTTGTCGCCGAAGGTGCGGCTCGGCACCACGCGCAAGGGCTCACCGATGAGGCCGCCGCAGGCAGACCAATGGCTTTCGGGGTAGCCGAGTTTAGCCTGCGTGCCCATCAGCACGGCGGGGTGATGCCCGATCCAGAACACCACGGGGCAGTCCTGGCCCTTGGCCCAGAATTTCCGCATGTTCCGGTTATTGTGCGAGGCCGGGTAGGGGTAATAGCTCATGCGCGACTTGGACTTAATCCAGCAGCGCTGAATGGCGGTGTTGTCGACGCCCGTATCGGGGTCATACGTGGTGGCGTGAGCCGCCGTCAGGTACGCACCGGGGTCAAAGTTGTGCTGCTTCAAGGCCGGGATCAGCGTGAGATCCGCTTTGTCACCTTCCAGCACGATCTCCTGCACAGGCGCATCCTTCGCCGCCACAACCTTGGGCGCGATCGGGTTGCCGGTTTTCTTGGCATAGATGGGAGCAGCGCTGCGGTGATCGTTGATGCCCAAGGCAGCGGCTACGAGTGCGCGGCTGGCCGTGAGGTTGCACACGACAGGCATATCGCTCGTCTTACCGTCGGCAAGTGTGGGCTTGTCGATCACAACGATGGGGCGGCGGCCCTGTTTCTCTAAGGCATACTGAAGCGCGGTGATCTCATGCACCGTGGACAGGCTTTGCGCCGGGCGGAACACCGAAGATTTTTCGGCCGCCAGATATGAACGTAAATCGAGAATGGCCCCTCTCCGTGGCGGTATAGTTTCCCATAGGTGTGCACGCACACCGAATCACTGTCGCCGCAGTTTTGGTATATAAGTATACCTTTATGGGTGGGTCAAGGCTAAAGGCTTAGTGAGAAAGGCTGGGGGCGACAGGTGTGACGTCTCGCCCGTCCTCGTCCATCGCCTTATCGGATTTCAGTCTGATCGGATTCACAAGGGGCTGTCTCAGCGCACTTTAATATCTAGATCACTATGATCTATCTCGATCTATCTCGGCAAAACTTACGAAAAAATACATCTTATCAATGGGATCGGACAAACGGTCGAGTTCATGGCCGTTTTTGGCAAAGTGGAGCGGGGCGATGGTGGCAAAAGCTGCACTTTTTACTTCAGGTGCCACCAGAGGCGGGCCTATTTACGTCGGGCAACGATACGTCGCGCAGTGATTGGCGTGCCGTCTCGCGTAAGAACGGCAGTGCGGCCATGCCAATCAAACACGCGCACATCATCGTGTAGGCAGGGACCTGAAGGTTCCCGGTCCTTTCAATCAGCCACGAATTGAATGCGGGGGCGGTTCCGCCAAACAGGGATGTCGATGTGTTGTACGATATGGCAAGCGCCGCAAATCTAACACGGGTCGGGAACATGGCGGGGAAGGTTGCAGATATCGTCGCGAGTTGCGGGACGTAGAGCATGCCCAGGACCGAAATCCCAATCATTGCGCCTGCGGTACCGGTGGCCATGAGTTGGTAAGCCGGAATCGCACAGACAAACAGACCGATGAGCGAAATCCACCAGAGGCGTTTACGCCCGACTACGTCAGACAAGTGCCCAGCGAGCGGGATAAAAAGCATCATCGCTAACATTCCGATGATCGGGGCGTACAGCGCTTGTTCCGTTGTTAGGCCCAGACGTATCTGGAGATACGTCGGCATATAACTCAGCAGCGTATAATTCACGACGTTTAACGCGATTACGAGAAGTGCCAGAACGACCATCGGCGGCCAGTGATCGCGACATAGCGACAGAAGGCTGTCGCTTGGTTGATTGGCTTCAACACTGGCTTTCTGAGCTTCCTGAAATATTGGCGTTTCGGCAATTCGAGAACGCAGATAGAGCCCGACCAGCCCCAAGGGGCCGGCAATGAGAAATGGCAGCCGCCACCCCCAAGCATGCATCGCTGCGTCTCCGAGAGTCATCGTGAAACCCAGCATCAACAGTGCGCCACAAGAAAATCCAGCCAGCGTCCCGAACTCTAGAAAGCTGCCATAGAAACCTCGCCGGTGATCGGGTGCGTGCTCGGCCATGAACGTTGCTGCGCCGCTGTACTCGCCGCCTGTCGAAAATCCTTGTAGTAAACGGAACACAGTTAACAGCGCGGGCGCCCATAGACCGATGGCGTCGTATGACGGAATAATGCCGATACAAAAAGTCGCGGCAGACATAAGCAGGATTGTCAGAGCGAGGACGAACTTGCGCCCGCGGCGGTCGCCAATTGGACCCCAGATCAGGCCGCCGAGCGGCCGAACGAGAAAAGACGTCGCGAAGGCTGAGAGTGCGAACAGGGTCGCCTCTGTGATCGAGCCGGGAAACAATGCAGACGAGATATACGTGACGCCATAGGTGTAGACCCCATAGTCGAACCACTCGGTCGCATTTCCGATCGCTGAGGCGGCGATTGTTCGCCGTAACATACTGCTCTCGGTGTCTGCATTAACGGGCATGAGCAAACTTTATATCTCTTGGCGGATTCACGACTGTCGCGAGATCATGTAAGTCGTTGCCTGCCGGGTGCTGGAAGGGCCGCAGCCCGAAGTGCGGCAAAATCGCAAGTAAGTGGTCGACGAGATCAGCTTGGATGGCCTCGTATTCAATCCATTCAACCGTGTTGGCAAAGCAATAAATTTCGACGGGCAACCCATCGGTTGTCGGTTCTAGTTGCCGGACCAGTCGCGTCATGCCTTGGTGAATCGACGGATGCGCTTCAATGTAAGCCTGAATATATGCGCGAAAGGTCCCTACATTTGTCAGGGCGCGGTAATTGATGCTGTCCAGCCCTCGTTCGTTGAGCGTTGTGTTCCATCGTTCAAGTTCACGTTCTTTTCTGAGCAGATAAGGTTTTAAAAGAGCAAATCGCGATAACTCTGATTTTTCGTCTCTTGTCAGGAATCGTACGCAACTTTGATCGAGATAGAGACACCGCTTGATCCTGCGTCCGCCTGACTCCGACATGTTGCGCCAGTTTCTGTAAGATTCTGAAATCATCCGGTAGGTTGGAATGTTGGTCACGGTTTTGTCCCAGTTCTGCACCGTGATCGTGTGAAGCGCGATGTCGATGACGTCTCCATCGGCATTAGCTTGGCGCATCTCAATCCAGTCGCCGACCCGTAGCATATCGTTCGATGTAAGTTGCACAGACGCGACGAAGGAAAGAATCGTATCTTTAAAAACGAGCATCAGGATCGCAGCCATCGCTCCCAGACCGGAAAGAAGCAGAGTCGGTGATTGCTCCATAAGAGCCGCGATCGCAAGAATTGCGCCGCACCCGAACAGAATCATTTTTGCGACTTGAAGGTACCCTTTGATGGGGTGATTGAGCGCTGAAGGCCGCTGTTGATAGACGGCGCCCGCCAAATTCAACAGCGCACTAAGCGTTAACACGATCATGACGATGACAAAAGCCGAGGCGCAATTCCGGATTATGGACGCGAAGCTGCCGGGCAGATGCGGTACCCATTCGATACAACGCGACACCATCATTGCTGGGACAATGTTGGCAATATGCCCCGCTATTGGCGTAATCAGCCGAGAATGACTGGCGAGGTGAGTGTTGACTTTAAGTCCATGCGCGGCGGCGCGCAGTATGACTTTTTTCATAATAATCGTAACAATGCCGACTGCGAGAGTCAGCATTGCCAGGCCAGCAATGCTTTGCAGCCATATGGGCAAAGTCTCCAATAATTCGCCTGGGTTGCTGATATTCATTATTGCTTTGCCTACCTAGCGGTATTTCGCGGCGCTGTTGATTCGCCTGAAACTCCGGAATAATTCAGTCCGCGCGCGAGCTCGTGCTTGTTCGCGCAGGCAAGATCGCGTTGCCTAATTGACGGCGTATACAAGTTCGCGCGTCGCGATAAATTCCGGCCGTGGCGTTTGCGCGCCGAATGGCGATTGCAATCGATTGGAGATGGCGTTGTAGACAATGAACGCGTTTGCGCGCGGAAATGGCGTGATGTTGCTATTGGATCCGTGCATGGCATTGCAGTCGAAGATGATCACGTCGCCTGCATTGCCCGTCAGTGCCGCAATGCCGTTTTGAGCCGCGAGTTGAGCAATGCTGTCCTGATCGGGAGTGCCATACTCCTGCTTTTTTAGTGATGTGAGGTAATGATTCTCAGGTGTTCGCCCGACACACGTGATGAACGAGCGGTGCGATCCCGGAATAATCATAAGTGGACCATTGAAGGGCGTATTTGGCTCCAGCAAAATAGACATTGATAGAGCGCGCATTCGCGGCATTCCGTCTTCCACATGCCACGTCTCGAAGTCTGAGTGCCAGTAGAATTCCTTGCCGACGAATCCGGGCTTGTAGTTCAGTCGCGACTGGTGAACATAAACGTCATCGGCCAGCAGAAAACGCGCAATGCTCGTCAGCCACTCATTGCCGGCAAGCCGCGCCATCGCGGCACTTTGGCGATGAACCATAAAGATAGACCGTACACGTCCGCTGCCGGATTCCGTAACGAGCGTCTCTTTATCCAGCGACGCGGGGTTATCCAATAGCTTTACGGCTTCGGCTCGCAATCCCTTTATCGCGCTCGGACTGAACAGGCCGCGTAAGACGACGTATCCGTCCTGGCTGTATTGATGGATTTGACCTGCGGTCAGCGGTGCAGATGAAGTCAATGAACTGTACACCACAGGGTCTGAGCGCTCGATGACGCGAGGAACTTCATCGCAACGAGAGGGATACAAGTCAGGCATGATTGTCCTCATAGTAAGGCGCGGGGGGCAATGGGTCTGAACCGCTTATTGGAAGTGGCTAGGACGCTATGGCGACGATGGCGGGGTAGGCTCCGCTTGGGTCGTGCACTTCGCTCCCAACCACGGGCGGATTGAAGACACACGCGGTTATAAGCTCTGTGGTTGCAGTCAGCTTATGTTTATCGTGCATATTCAGAGCGTAGAGAGTGCCCGGCTCAAGCATATGCTGATCGCCGGTCGCGATATCCTTGAGTAGGCCTGTGCCGCTAATCACGTACACCGCCTCAAGATGGTGCTGATATTGGAATGTCCACGAACGACCTGCCGTGAGTCTGGTAATGTGGAATGAAAATCCCATCTGGTCCGAAGCCAGGAGCAGGCGGGCACTTTCCCAGCCGTCGTGCCTCACGTTGCGCTCGGACGACTGAATTTCGGATAGCTTTTTAATGAGCATTGGCCTTCCTTCTATTCCATTTGATGCCGTCTGTTTCGATAAAGGCGTCAGCAACCGCCGCTTCAACCGCGTCAAGACCGATGTGCAGCGTTTCATCGTCAATCGTCAGCGGCGCTAGAATTTTCACGACTTCATCATGTGGCCCGCTTGTTTCGATCACAATGCCGCGCCGAAACGCGATGCGTGTGACTGCTGCGGCAATATCGGCTGATCCAACATCAAGCCCCAGCATCATCCCGCAACCTTTCACAGCAACGCGCCCGGGGTACTTGGCCGCAATTTGGAGCAAGCGATTTTCCATAATTTGTCCGTGCCGTTTGACGCCTCGCGAAAAAACATCAGTGCGCCAAAAATACTTGAGGGCGGCCGTGGCTGAGATAAATGCGTGACAGTTGCCGCGAAAAGTTCCGTTGTGTTCGCCCGGTTCCCACTGATCGAGTTCGGGCCGAATCAGGGTGAGGGCGAGCGGCAGTCCTAGACCTGAAAGCGATTTCGCCAGCGTAATAATGTCCGGCGTAATGCCGGCTCGTTCAAAACTGAAAAATGGGCCGGTGCGACCGCAGCCCGCTTGTATATCGTCAATGATCAGAAGGGCCCCGTGCTTTTTCGCGAGTGAGGCAATCTGCTTGAGCCAGTTTACCGAGGCGACATTCAGCCCGCCTTCACCCTGCACCGTTTCAACGAGGATCGCCGCCGGGGCGTCTAGTCCACTCGATGGATCGGACAGACGATGCTCCAAAAGATCGGCCGTATTCACATCGGGGCCAAAATACTCGTCAAACGCCTCGTGGCTCACGTGATTCAGCGGAATGCCTGCACCGCTACGTTTTACCGAATTTCCAGTACAGGCCAGTGCCCCAAGCGTCATGCCATGAAAGCCATTGGTGAATGCGATGACGAGTTGGCGGCCGGTCACCTTTCGCGCAAGCTTAAGTGCTGCTTCCACGGCGTTCGTGCCTGTGGGCCCCGTAAACATCGCCTTGTAGTTCATATTGCGCGGCTTAAGGATTGTCGCTTCCAACTCTTCGAGAAACGCCGCCTTTGCTTCGGTGTGCAAGTCAAGGCTTTGTGCAATGCCGTCTGCGTTGATGTAATCAAGCAAGGCTTGCTTGAGCACCGGATGGTTATGGCCGTAATTTAGTGTT
Source organism: Rhodospirillaceae bacterium (assembly GCA_016793005.1). Classification (GTDB taxonomy): domain Bacteria; phylum Pseudomonadota; class Alphaproteobacteria; order Rhodospirillales; family Rhodospirillaceae. The sequence continues at coordinate 7,500 of JAEUKL010000008.1, forward strand.
GAGCAGCCGGTCAGGAAGTCCAAATAGCGGCCACCCTCCGAGTCATACATCCAAGCGCCCATTGCCTTTGCGAATTGGCGCGGCATACAGCGTGAATAACTGCGCACACGGGATTCCATACGCTCATAGATTCGAAGGTCGGGTTTTGTGGCGGTTGGCGCCGGCAAATAATTCATCGGAGATCCTTTCAGGTGGATTGCGCGTGAGTTGCGGCCCGCAAGCTAAAGTGGGCCGATGGAAAACATGGTTTCGCTTTCATGCCGGCAGCCGAAATGCGCGACAGAATCGAACCAGGGGCGTTTGACCGCCTCTAATCCGCGCTGTTGCGCAAATCGTTTGAACAGTGCGCGCGAAGCGTGATTTGCCGGCGTAATTGTCGTCTTGAGACGGGTGACATCCGCCGCAGCTGGAAGAGCCAGCAAGGCGTTTAAGAGCGCAATGCCAACGCCGTCGCCCCGCGCTTCTTTGTGGACGACGATCTGCCAGACAAAAATCGTTCCAGGTTCATTCGGCAGGCGATAACCGGAAACCCACCCCTGAATTTGACCGTCCCTTTCAGCAACCACGGACATGTC
>JAEUKL010000020.1 GCA_016793005.1 Rhodospirillaceae bacterium
CGTTAAACAGCGCGTGTGACCGCATGACCGTGAAAATCGCCCCCAGCATTTTATCCGCCGACTTCGCCAAGCTGGGCGAGGAAGTGAAAGCGATTGATGCCGCCGGGGCCGATTACATTCACGTCGATGTCATGGACGGGCATTTCGTGCCCAACCTGACCATCGGGCCCTTGGTGGTGAAGGCGATCCGCGCGCACTCGAAAAAAGTGTTCGATGTGCATTTGATGATCGAACCGGTTGACCCTTACATCGCGGCGTTTGCCGATGCGGGCTCGGACATTATTACGGTGCACGCCGAAGCGGGCCCGCACCTGGATCGCTCGCTGCAAGTCATCAAGTCGCTGGGCAAAAAAGCGGGCGTGTCGCTGAACCCGTCCACGCCCGAATCCGTCATTGAGTATGTGCTCGATAAACTGGACCTGATTCTGGTGATGAGCGTGAACCCCGGCTTCGGCGGGCAATCGTTCATCCGCAGCCAGTTGGATAAGATCGCCAAGATCAAAGCCATGATCGGCAGCCGCCCCATCGACCTGGAAGTGGACGGCGGCATTAACGCCGACACGGCTAAGGACTGCATCAAGGCTGGGGCCAATGTGCTGGTGGCCGGTACGGCCGTATTCGGCACCAAAGACTACGCCGGTAATATTGCCAAGCTGCGCGGCTAGAATCTCAAGCCATTGATACTTATAGCTTATTTTTCAGCTGTCATGCTTATCCCCAGGCACTGAAACAAAACTGTCATCTTAGTGTCACAAAAGGTTTGGCGTCCCCCGATAGGAAAGGTGCGCGTGAAGGGTGCCGGATGGACCGGTGCGTTCACCACTGAATTTTCTCACTCGGGAGAGACAAAAAATGAAGAACGTGACCGGCGCACTCTTAGTGGGCGCTTTGTTGGCGACCAGCATGTTTGTGGCCAAGGCCAACGCCGTCGAGGTGGATCCGGCGCTGAAGGACTACAAGAAAGTCTCGGGCGTTGAAGGCAATCTGAAGTCGATCGGTTCGGACACGCTGAACAACCTGATGACCCTGTGGGCTGAAGGCTTCAACAAAGAATATCCGAACGTGAAGGTCGAAATCGAAGGCAAGGGTTCGGGCACCGCGCCGCCAGCCCTGATCGCCGGCACGGCCCAGTTCGGTCCCATGTCGCGCCCGATGCGCGCCACTGAAAACGACGATTTCGAGAAAAAGTACGGCTACAAGCCGACGGCTCTGCGCGTGTCTGTGGATGCCTTGGGCGTGTTCGTCCACAAAGACAACCCGATCAAGTGCTTGAGCCTGGAACAACTGGATGCGGCTTTCTCCAAAACCCGCAAGCGCGGCCTGAAGGAAGACGTCACCACCTGGGGCCAACTGGGTGCGACGGGCGAATGGGCCAACCTGCCGATCTCGCTCTATGGCCGTAACTCGGCTTCGGGCACTTATGGTTACTTCAAAGAAGTCGTCCTGTCGGACGGCGACTACAAAGACAGCGTGAAAGAGCAACCGGGTTCGTCGGCCGTGGTCCAGGGCGTTGCCTCGGACAAGAGCGGCATCGGCTACTCAGGCATCGGCTACAAGACCGCCGACGTTCGCGCTCTGCAAGTCTCGGGCAAGAAGGGCGACAGCTGCCACGAACCGTCGGCTGAAGAAGCTTACGCCGGCAACTACCCGGTCACCCGCTTCCTCTACGTGTATCTGAACAAGAACCCGGGCCGTAACATCGACCCGCTGCGTTCTGAGTTCGTGAAGTACGTGCTCTCGAAGCAGGGTCAGCAGATCGTCTTGAAGGACGGCTACTACCCGATCCCGGCGGCGGTGGCGTCTGAAGACGCGGCTGTGCTGGGTCTGAAATAAGGTAAGGTCCTGATATGTAAGGGAAAGCGCCGGAGCATTTTCGCCCCGGCGTTTTTCTTTTCAGGATAAAATGAGTGCCCATCTTGAGATACGTCCTGCCGATGTCATCCGGCGCATCTGGTGCACTGAAAAAGGTTGTTGTCTGTGACCACTGAAGCATCGTCCTCTCCCAGTGTTGTGCCGCGCCAGCGCCGGTCCATGAAGACTGCGAAGTCAGTCATCATTGCCGACAAAACGGCCGACTGGGTGATTCGTGTGGGCGGGCTGGCGGTGATCTTTGCCGTGTTCGGCATCATGATTTTCCTGGCCCAAGTGGTTGTGCCGTTGTTCACCGGCGGGCACGTGCAGGGCCAAAGCAAAGCCACCATTACGCACGGTGACCAAAAGACGCTGTTTGATGTGGTGGACGAATACCGCGCGCTATCGGTGGCAGTCGATGCCAGTGGCGCGTTGAAAGCCTTTCACATCAAAACCGGCACGCCGCTTGAGGTGCCGAGCTTCGATTTCGGCGGCCAGGCCGCCACGGCTTTTGCCAATACGCTCTCGGGCGGTTACGTCGGCTTCGGGTTTGGTGACGGGACGCTGCGTTTGGGCCGCCTGGTCTTGCGGGTGACCATCATCGACAAGGCCGATGCCCCCGCAGATTTGAAGCCGCTTGGTAAATCGGGTGATTACACCGACGGCAGCGCGCTCTATACGCCGATTTCGGAAACACAGACACGTCGTACAGTCGTCCAAGTGGAGTTGGGGGCTGCGCAGCAGATCACCACCAATAACGAAGCGATCACCAGCCTTGATTACCGCGTCGGCGGTACCGCTGAGCGCCCGTCGCAATCATTCATCACGATCGATAACAAAGGTATTGGCCGCGTTACGCGTTCGGAAACCAAAAAGAATTTCATGACCGGCAAAGAAACGGTCACGCTGACCACATCCGAATTACCTGGCCTGAAAGAGGGCGTGGTGGTGTCGGACGTGCTGATGACCGAAAAGGCCGACCAAGTTTACATCGCCGAGAAGTCGGGCACGGTTTATCGCTACGACACACGTGACTTCGACAACCCCGAACTGGCCGAAACCACCGACGTGGCGCTGGGTGATGTGAACATCAACGTGTTTGGCTTCCTGATCGGCGAGCAGTCGATTGTGGTGGGGGGATCCGATGGTTCGGTGAACATCTATTTCCGCTTGCCCGGCGACGCAGCGGTTAAAACCACCGACGGTTTCCATCTGGTTCGCACCAAAACCCTTGAGCCTCAGCCGGGGGCGATTGTGGCGATGGACGTCAGCCAGCGCGGCAAAACATTCGCGACGGCTGACATCGAAGGCAATGTGTGGCTGCGTCACGGCACGAGTGAACAAGTATTGCTGCGCTTAAAGCCCCAGGATGCCGAGAAGCCCTTGTATGAAACGCTGGCTTTGGCCCCGCGTCAGAACGCTGTGCTGGCGGTTGATGCCAAGGGCAATGCTTTCGCCTGGGATTTCGAAGTGCCGCACCCCGAGACCACGCTGAAAACCATCTTCGGCAAAGTGTGGTACGAAGGTTACCCCGAGCCGACCTTCACCTGGCAGTCCTCGGCCAGCACTGATGCCTTCGAACCCAAGTTATCTTTGATCCCGCTGATTTTCGGCACCATCAAAGCGACCGTGTACTCGCTGCTGTTTGCTGTGCCGATTGCCCTGGGCGCCGCCGTATTCACCTCTGAATTCGTGCACGCCAAGGTGCGCGCGGTTGTGAAGCCCACCATGGAAATGATGGCCTCGCTGCCGTCGGTGGTGCTGGGTTTCATTGCGGCTTTGGTGTTGGCGCCGATTGTCGAAACCTGGATCACCGCCGTCATGATGGCGTTCTTTGTCATTCCGCTCGGGTTGTTCTTCGGCGCGTACATGTGGCAGTTGACGCCGTACCAGTTCCAACTGCGTTACGATGGCCTGCCGAAATTTGTTGGGATTATTGCGACGCTGCTGCTGTTCGGCTACTTGTCGTACGCCGCCGGCCCTGTTTTAGAAAACATGTTCTTCGCCAGCGACTTTAAAGCGTGGACCAACGGCACGGTGGGCAGTGGCACACCGTTTACGGCGCTGGTGCTGCTGCCGGTGGTGTTCATCGGTGTGTGGATTGCGGCGGATCGCTTTGCCGGCAGTCAGATCACCGCACTGTTGCGCTCGGACAACAGATTGAATGCGGGCCTGGCCGATTTAGCGCGCTGGGTCTTTACCCTGATTGTTGGCGGCATCATCAGCTATGCACTGGCCAGCGTTCTGACGGCGTGGGGCATTGATGTGCGCGGCGGCGTGGTCGACACCTACGTGCAGCGCAACACCCTGGTTGTCGCGTTTGCCATGGGCTTTGCGGTCATCCCGATCATCTACACGATTGCCGAGGATGCTTTGAACTCGGTGCCGGAACACTTGCGCGCGGCCTCGTTGGGCTGCGGGGCCACGCCCTGGCAAACCGCCACAGCCGTGATTTTGCCTGCCGCCATGAGCGGCGTGTTTGCAGCCATCATGGTCGGCATGGGCCGCGCAGTCGGCGAAACCATGATTGTGGTGATGGCGGCCGGCAATACGCCGCTGATTGAATGGAACCTGTTTGAAGGCTTGCGCGCGTTGTCGGCAAACATCGCGGTGGAACTGCCGGAAGCGGTGCGTGACAGCACGCTTTACCGCATGTTGTTCCTGGCTGCGTTGACCTTGTTTGTGATGACGTTCGTCGTGAATACGCTGGCGGAACTGGTGCGCCAGAAATTCCGCAAGCGCACAGCGCAGTTGTAAGGGGCCGGCCATGAGCGCTTATGTGAACACGACCGCGACAACCCCCGACGCAGAAATCCCGATGTCGAAGCCTGCGGGGCGGCGCACCGATGTGCGCGCGCGCGGCGAGCCCTTCACCTGGGCCTTGGGTGGTGCGCTGGCGTTAGGATGTTTGATGATCATCAGCTTCCTGCTGATGGTGTTCTGGAATGGCGTCACGACCTTCGTGCCGAAGGACGTGGTTGTTGTGACCAGCACGGATAACACGGTGACGGCCGGCGAGATTACCCGCGCCGAGTTGTATAAACCGCAAGCTGCCGATTTGTCGGCGTTGAATCCCGATGTCCAGGCCGCGATCAAAGCCAAGGATGGGTATGCCGAGCGCACGCTGTATCGCACCGGCAACTATGACATCTACAACGAAGATTTCCGCTGGGTGTCGAGCTATGACGTGGTCAAAACCGAGAAGCCGAAAGACATTCTGTTCGCCGAGCGCGAAGAATGGGGCCCGCTGATCGCGCGGATGCGTGCAGTCGCCGTCGATGGCCAGACCTCGGATCTTACGACCATCGAGAATGATACGTTCACGAAGGCGCACGCCGCTGCGCGCGAGCGCCGTGAGCGCATCAATACCATCGAGAAGCACAGCATCGGCAAAATCAACCATGCCCTGGAAGAGTTGCGTCTGGATGTGCGCCGCGCTGAACTGAAGTCGGGCCGCGACAGCGCTGCGCACAAGGATGCAGAACGCCAGTTGGAAGAACGCTCCAAGGTGTTACAGGACGAATACAAACTGCTGGCCGAAGAGGCCACGCGCCTGCGCGAGATCAATAGCCGTAATACGGTGACGTTTGTCGAAATCGGCGGTCGTGAAAAGAAGGTGGCCTTGGACGCCATTGTTCGCATCTATGCGCCGAACGACCTCAGTTTTTTCGGTGGCATCGGTGTGTACCTTTCGCGCTGGTGGGAGTTTGTGTCTGCCGAACCGCGCGAAGCCAACACCGAAGGCGGCATTTTGCCCGCCATTTTCGGCACCGCCGCCATGACGCTGCTGATGGTGATCGCCGTTGCGCCGTTCGGTGTGATCACCGCGCTTTACCTTCGTGAATACGCCAAGCAAGGCCGCCTGGTCGCCTTCGTGCGTATCTCGGTCAACAACCTGGCGGGTGTCCCCTCGATTGTGTACGGCGTATTCGGTTTAGGTTTCTTCGCCTATGTGTTGGGCGGTTCCATCGACCAGTTGTTCTACCCTGAACGCTTGCCGAACCCGACATTCGGCACCGGCGGCTTGTTGTGGGCATCTTTAACTCTGGCGTTGTTGACGGTGCCGGTCGTGATCGTTGCAACCGAAGAAGCCCTGGCGGCGGTTCCGCGCTCGATGCGTGAAGGCTCGCTGGCGTGCGGGGCTTCGAAGTGGCAGACCATCAAATACATCGTGTTGCCGCGGGCGCTGCCCGGCATCATGACGGGCATTATTCTGGCCATGGCGCGCGGTGCGGGTGAAGTGGCGCCGCTGATGCTGGTCGGCGTCGTGAAACTTGCCCCAGAACTGCCTATCGACGGGTTCTTCCCGTTCGTTCACCTGGAGCGCAGTTTCATGCACCTGGGCTTCCACATCTTCGATGTCGGCTTTCAGTCGCGTAACTCCGAAGCCGGGAAGCCCATGGTGTTTGTCACCACCATGCTGCTGATCGGGCTTATCTTCATCATGAACATCACCGCGATCATGGTGCGCAACAAACTGAAGCGGAAGTTCAAGGGTAGTCAATTCTAAGAGGCGCATATGAACATGGACGTGCAAACCTTGACCTTCGACGAGACCCTGTACCACGTGAAAAAAGGTGGCCAGGGCACGGTGTTGGAAATCAACGCGCTCAATCTCTGGTACGGCAGCTCGCAGGCCCTGCACGGTGTGACCATGCCCATCGAGAAGGGCTTGGTGACGGCCTTGATCGGCCCTTCGGGGTGCGGCAAGTCGACACTGCTGCGTTGCATCAACCGCATGAACGATCTTGTGGACGGTTTGAAGATCACCGGCGAGATGAAGCTGCAGGGCGAGAACATTTATGCGCGCGGCGCCGATGTGATCGCCTTAAGAAAACGCATGGGCATGGTGTTCCAGAAGCCCAACCCATTCCCCATGTCGATTTTCGAGAATGTGATCTATCCGCTACGTGTCGACGGCGTGAACGATAAGACTGTTCTGGAAGAAACGGTTGAGCGCGCGCTGAAAGGGTCGGCGTTGTGGAACGAAGTGAAAGATCGGTTGCAGGATAGCGCGTTGGGCCTTTCCG
>JAEUKL010000028.1 GCA_016793005.1 Rhodospirillaceae bacterium
GTGAAAATCGGTCTTGGCCCTGATGGGAACCGGTGTCAAGTTGTGCGGACAATCGCGTCACCCGGCGTCATAGTCATAAGGCTACCCTATACGTGCCGTCCCGTTTGAAGAAGCCACAGCGCCCCGGCGCCGCCCCCAAAGCCCGCCTGCCCGCCACAACGGCCGCCAAAGCAAAGCGCCGCCCGACCATCAACGATATCGCCCGCATGTCCGGCGTATCGAAAAAAACCGTGTCGCGCATCATCAACGACTCACCCGTCGTGAATGAAGAGACGCGCGCAAAAGTGAAACGCATCATCGCCGAAACAGGCTACGTGCCTGATCCGCAAGCACGCGGCCTGGCGTTCCGCAAATCATTCCTGATTGGCATGATCTACGACAACCCGAGTGCGGAATATGTCGTGAGCATGCAGAAGGGGATTTTAAGCGCCATTGAAGGGACCAGCTTTCAATTAGTGGTGCGCCCTTGTGACCGTGCGAAGCCGAACTTTCTGCAAGACATGCGTGCTTTTGTGGAGCGTCAACGCCCCTTCGGTGTGCTGCTGCCGCCGTCCGTGTCGGAAGACGAAGGGCTGGCAAAAGTCTTGCGCGAACTGAATTGCGATTACGTCCGCATTGCCTCTGTGTCGCTGGACGATCATGACGTGATGTTGGTGACGAACGATCACATGGGCGGCTACGAGGCTGGGCGCCACTTGGCCGAACTGGGCCACAAAGTCATTGCACACGTGTCGGGTCCGCGCTCATTCCGCTCGGTTCACGAGCGCCGGCAGGGCTTCGCACGCGCGCTGAAAGAATGCGGCCTTGAACTGTCCGAGAAAAACGTGATCGAAGGCGCATATACATTTGAGTCGGGCCTGGCCTGCGGCGAGAAACTGTTTGCCTTAAAACCCCGCCCTACTGCCGTATTTGCGGGCAACGACGAAATGGCGGCCGGTATCTATCGCGCCGCGCGCGATCATGGGTTGGAAATTCCGCGCGACTTGTCGGTGGTCGGTTACGACGACTTCCCCACATCGCAACGCCTGTGGCCATCACTGACGACAGTGCGCGTGCCCGTTGCCGAGATCGGACGGTTGGCCGCGACCATGCTGATTAAAAAAACCGGCGTACCGCACTCGGAAATCGTACCAACACTGACCTTGCGCGACTCCAGCACGGCGCCTGCATAAGTATTCAGAAGAAGTCCGGTGTGCAACGCGGCATAGGCCGTGCGCGCAAAGCCGCTTGAAATGCGATATGACACCGGTTACCGTTGACGCCGGTTACCCGTAAAGCCGGTTTCATCTTCCAAAATCCGCGCCCATACTCGCACCGCACAGTCATAAGGGCGCGCCACCTGCGACGAGAGCATCGCCATGTACAAAAAAGTCTACCAAGCCACGCACCCCGACATGATGGACGGTGCCGATAACGACCAACTTCGCGAGCGTTATCTGATTCAGGGCCTGTTCGTGTCTGACCAGGTGACCTTGAACTACTCGCACAACGAGCGGTTCGTGATCGGCGGCGCCGCGCCCGTTGAGAAAGTAATCGCGCTGCCCACGCAAGGCCCGCCGGCCGAAGGTGCGCCGTTCCTGGACCGCCGTGAACTGGGCATGGTCAACGTCGGTAGTGGTGATGGCCGCGTGGTCGTTGATGGCGTCAGCTACGACTTGAAGCCTCGCGATGGTTTGTATGTGCCCAAAGACACCAAAGAGGTGACTTTTGCTTCGGTCGACAAAACCAAGCCGGCCAAGTTTTATCTGGCCAGCACGCCCGCCCATGCGCGTTATGAGACCAAGCACATTTCCATCGACAAAGCCGTGCCGCTGGAGCGTGGATCGCTTGCCACATCGAATGAGCGCACGATTTATCAGTACATCGTCCCCGCCACCTGCAAGTCGGCGCAGCTACTGCTGGGCCTCACGATCTTAAAGACCGGCAGCGTGTGGAACACCATGCCGCCGCACCTGCACGACCGGCGCTCGGAAATCTATTTCTACTTCGGCCTGGAAGACGGCGACCGTGTGTTCCACTTCATGGGCGAGCCCGATGCCGCACGCCACATCATCGTCGGCAACGACGAAGCCGTGGTATCGCCGCCGTGGTCGATCCACATGGGGTCGGGCACACGCAGCTACAATTTCATCTGGGCCATGGGCGGTGAAAACCTGGACTACACCGACATGAACGTTCTTGATATCTGCCAACTGAAGTAAGCCGCATTATATGTCGACCGATCTGTTCAGTTTGAAAGGCCGCACGGCCATTGTGACTGGTGCGAATACCGGCCTGGGCCAAGGCATTGCGATTGCCTTGTCACAGGCTGGAGCCAACATCGTTGCCGTGAGCCGTTCAAAGCCGGACGACACCGTGAAGGCCATTCAAGCCAGCGGCGGCAAGGTTCATGTAGTGCAGGCCAGCCTCGATACGCTGGCCCCTATCGACGACATCGTTGCAGAGACCAAGCGCGCTTTTGGCAATGTCGACATTCTGGTGAACAACGCCGGCACCATTCGCCGCGCCAATGCGCTCGAGTTCTCTGAACAAGACTGGGACGCGGTGATGAGTGTGAACCTGAAGACCGCGTTCTTCCTGTGCCAAGCCTGCGCTAAGGAAATGGTTGCGGCCCAGCGCGGCGGCAAGATCATCAACATCGCCTCTATGCTGTCGTTCCAGGGCGGCATTCGTGTGGCGTCGTACACCGCCAGCAAAAGCGGCATCGCCGGGCTGACGAAGTTACTCGCGAACGAGTGGGCCGCCAAAGGCATCAACGTGAATGCCATCGCGCCGGGTTATTTTGAAACCAACAACACCGACGCGCTTCGAAAAGACGAAAACCGCAACCGCGATATTCTGGCGCGGATCCCGGCGGGCCGATGGGGCACGCCAGATGATCTGGGTGGAGCGGCTGTGTTCTTGGCGTCACGCGCGTCGGATTATGTGCACGGCACCATTCTGCCGGTTGATGGCGGCTGGCTCGCGCGTTAGCGCAAACGATCCGAGCGCACTCATTCTTTCAGCGCCTCTCCCTCAGCGCCCCATCCTCGGACGGTTCCGACTGCGCGGTGCTTTCGCTGCGCCGCAAAATTCTTTTGCATTGCACACCCACATAGATGTGCACTGCACAACAACACAAATGCAACGCTGCGTGAAAAATCGCGCTCAACCACACCTAAGCATCTTGTCAGCGCACACGCGGCGGCATTAGTGTCGTTGATACCGGTGTCAGTGACCGTTTACGATCAGAAATGACACCGGTATCAATCGAGGAAAAGCGGCCTTTTTGTGCAACCGTCCTGGGAGGGATTTAAAGTCGCACAAAACAGGTGAACATCTGGGTCTTTAGGGGAGGATATCGATGGACCGGAGTGCATCTCCGATCGCCAATGTTCGTATTGGCGCATCAACAGCAGTAATCGCTTGGTGTTTTGCAGTGGGCGCGCTGACAGGCGCAGCTCCCGTGGCGCTGGCGCAAGAGCAAAGCGCGCAAGCCGACAACGACGGCAAGTTGGAAGAAATCGTCGTCACAGGCTTCCGGTCAAGCTTGGCAAAAGCCATCGATTTGAAGCGCGATGAAGCCAGCCAATACGACGCGATCCTGGCCGAAGACATCGGCAAGTTCCCTGACCTGAACCTTTCGGAATCAATTCAGCGCATCGCCGGTGTCGCGATTACGCGCGACGGCGGTGAAGGCCGTCAGATCTCGGTGCGCGGCCTTGGCCCGCAATTCACGCGTATCCGCATCAACGGCATGGAAGCCTTGACGACGGCCGGCGGCACAGATGCTTCTGGCGGTACCAACCGCGGCCGCTCTTTTGACTTCAACATCTTCGCCTCGGACCTTTTTAACTCTATCGGTGTTCGCAAAACCGCTGAAGCGATGACCGAAGAAGGGTCGTTAGGCGCGACGGTTGATCTGCAAACCGCACGCCCCTTCGATTATAACGGCTTCAAATTCGCAGCCGCAGCCCAAGGCGGCTACAACGATCTGTCCGACAAATTCAATCCGCGCGCGTCAGCCCTGGTCTCAAACACCTGGCATGATGGCGATTTCGGTGCGTTGTTGTCGGCATCGTACACAAAGCGCAAAATTCTTGATAACGGCACGTCAACGGTGCGCTGGGCGACAGGCAACGCCTTTGCGCCTGGTTTCGCCAGCGCTCCGGCCAGCACGACCTTGGCTGCGGTGAACGCGGCTTTTCACCCGCGCTTCCCGCGCTTTGACCAATACCGTGAAGAGCAAGACCGCTTAGGCCTGACAGCGTCATTCCAATGGCGCCCCAGCGACAAGACATTGATTACGGTCGACGGCCTGTACGCAGACTTTGACGGCACACGTGAAGAGCAATTTTTGGAAGCGCCGTCCTTCAGCGTCGGCGGCGCCTGCACGGCCGCAAACCGCGCAACCACCTGCGGTATCGCCGATACCGCCGTCACGGCCGCCACTATTGACAGCAACAACACGCTGATCGCCGGCACCTTCAACAACGTCGACTTGCGCGTTGAAGACCGTTTCGATGAGTTGGAAACCAAGTTCAAGCAAGTTTCCATCGACATCAGCCAAGAGTTCAACGACATGCTGAAAGGCTCGTTGGTGGCGGGCACGTCGAAGTCCGATCACAACAACCCGATCCAAACCACTGTGACCCTGGATCAGTTCAACGTGCAGGGCTACAGCTATGACTACAGCAAAGGCCGCGTGCCCTTGATCGGCTACGGCAATGCCCAGCTGACCAACCCGGCCGCATGGACGCTGACCGGCATTCGCTTACGCCCGCAAACAGCCGTAAACGATTACGACACCATCAAAGGCGGCTTCGAGCTGAAGCCGAACGACATCTTCAAATTCAATGCTGGCGTTGATTGGAAGAAGTACAGCTTCGTCACCACCGAGCGTCGCCGTACTAACGGCACAACCACGAACCAGGAAGCCGTCATTCCCGCCGCGTTGGTGGCCATTCCGTTGTCGAGCTATACCCAGGTCAACGCGTTCAACCTGTCAGGTTTAGGCGCTCCGGCGGGCAACGCCACGGGTTGGCTGATCCCTGATCTAGCCAAGGCCGTATCTGTGCTCAGCCTTTACGACCAAACCGCATACAACGGCGCATTCCGCCTTGGCCCCGAGCCTTCGCTGGGGAACAACAACAGCGTCGGCGAAAAAGACCTGGGCGGCTTCATCCAGGGCGGTTTCGTTACCGAAGTGAACGGCATTACCTTACGTGGCAATGCCGGTGTGCGTTACGTCGAAACCAAGCAAACGACGACGGGTTACGCGTTCGTTGGCGGCACTACCAGCCAGATCACGGTTGATCGCAAGTATCACAACACCTTGCCCTCGGCGAACTTGGTCATCGAACCGACGGACGAGTTCTTGATCCGTGGTTCGGCGGCCAAAGTGATGTCGCGTCCGAACTTGGGCAACCTGCCCCCGGGTGCGACCGTGAACGTATCGGGCGCCACGCGCAGCGTTACGGCCGGCAACCCGAACATTAATCCGTTCCTCGCCAACGCCTATGACATGTCGTTCGAATGGTACCCGGAAACCGGCACGCTGGTGTCTTTGGCTCTGTTCAAGAAGGACATCCAGAACTTCGTGCAAACATTGTCGACCACCGGCACGTTCAGCGCAAATCCATTCGGACTGCCTGACAGCGTCGCCATCGCGGCGTGCGGCACGGTGGCGGGCTGTAGCCCATCGGCACAATGGAACTTCTCGAACCCGCTCAACACGCCGGGGGGCAATTTGAAAGGCTACGAGCTCAGCTATCAGCAGCCGTTCAAGTTCCTGCCGGGGATCCTGTCGAACACCGGGGTCCTGCTCAACTACACCCGCGTGAAGTCGTCGATCGACTACCTCAATGCGGCCGGAGCTGTGGTTGCAACCAACGACCTGACGGGTCTGTCGCGCAAAGCGTATAACGCGACGTTCTACTACGAAGACGACACCTGGAGCGCACGCGTGTCGGCGGCTTACCGCTCGAAATACAACACGCGCATTCCGGGCCAGGAAGCTGGGACGAATGTGGATGGCACCAACTCAACCTTCAACGTTGATGCCTCGATCCAATACACTCTGAACGACAACCTGAAATTCACGCTGGAAGGCGTGAACTTGACGGACGAATACCAAGATCAGTTCAACGACTCTTCGAACCGCCTCTCGTTCTATCACCACACGGGCCGCGAGTTCTTGCTGGGCGTGCGTTACAGCTACTAGCGTAGTAGGCCTTAATCACGCCAATTCCCACCTTCGGCCGCAGAGCTCCCGCCTGCGGCCGATTTTTTTGCTTTTTTGTTCCTTCCGGCGTGAAGATCGGACACACTTGAACCTTCACGCCGCCCCTGCCTCTCAGCGAAGGTGTACCCCTTGAGCACGTCTGGTCTCACCGCTCCCGGCCGCGTTGTCTGCTTTGGCGAAGTGCTGCTCCGTATGGCAGCACCTGGCCATCAGGTTTTTTTGCAATCTCCATCACTGGACGTAAACCTTGGAGGTGCGGAAACCAACGTCGCCGCTTCTCTGGCGCGCTTTGGTCACAAGGCGCTGATGGTCAGCACGCTTCCCGACAACCCGGTCGGCCGCGCCGTATTGGGTGAACTTCGCCGCCACGGCATAGACACATCGAACGTCCAGTTCGGCGCGGGACGCATGGGCCTGTACTTCGTCACCATGGGCGCAACCCTGCGCCCCACCGAAGTCACTTATGACCGGGCGCACTCTGCCTTCGCCGACGCAGACCCCGAGCGTGTAAATTGGGATGAGATTCTCACCGGCGCGTCCTGGTTTCATCTCTCTGGTGTTACGCCGGCCTTGGGGACCAACGGCGCCAAAGCTGCACAGCGCGCCGCCGATGCGGCACGCCGCTTGAACATTCCTGTGTCTTTCGATGGAAATTTTCGCGCCAAGTTATGGGCTGCCTGGAACGGCGATGCCCCGACAATCCTGCGTGGATTGATGCAAGCCGCTGATCTGGCGTTCATCGACGACCGCGATGTCAACGTGATGCTGGGCCACAAATGCACTGCGACCGAAGGCAGCGCGCGACGTCGGGCCGCAGCCAACGCAGCTTTTACGGCCTTCCCGCAGCTCAAACGCATTGCCTGCACTCTGCGTGTGAGCGGTGCTACGCAACAACATCAATTATGCGCCGTGATGTTTACGCGCAGCGGCGAACACCGTACACGCAGCTATGATCTGGATGGCGTTGTAGATCGCATTGGTGGGGGCGATGCCTTTGCCGCCGGCGTGCTGCACGGAATGATGACCGGGCTATCCGACGAAGTCGCGCTTGAATTCGGATTGGCTGCAGCCTGCGTCAAGCATTCCTATCCAGGCGACATCAACCTCGCCACAGTCGCCGAAGTGCAAGACCTACTCAGCGGCGCGGGCGGCGACATCAAACGCTAGCTGGAATTAGCTTTAACTAAAACGTGCCCTTCTGAATGAACGGCACCTTGGCGAACAAACGGCGTTCATCCCCACGTGGATCGCTGGCCAGTTCTGGTGGAATATTGAACAGCATCGTCTGGCGCGTGTTCAATTCATAAGGTGTCCAGGCAGGAATTCCGGTGTGATTCGGGTTTCCGGTTCTTGCAAAACTCAGGAATGCATTGCTGATTTGCTCGGACACCGCGCGGGCATCAGTGCTGTTCCCAGACAATGAATTCGATTGCGCCGTGTTGCGAAACGCCAACGGAATATCCAGTGTATGCGATGCTCCATAAATACCGCCGTCGATGGGCGAACGCCAATTAAGCTGATACATGAACACCGGCGCGCCGGAGATCGCTCGCATCTCCGCCTCGATCAGCGCGCCGCGCCATGATCGGCCTGCTGTAGTCGCGGCAAAATAAATCTCGACAGGGTTCGCTGCGGGATAAAGTTTGCGGTATTCCGCCAGCACCATATCAGCATCAATATCGACACGCAGTTCAATGGCCAGACGTGCGGGCAAGGTGTCCCACGTCAGCGCAAACACGGATGCATCGTTGCGGAAGAAAAACCGCGTTTCATCCAGTGTATTGCCGATCATCATCGGAATGTTGTGCGATTGCTCCGGCGCATCCGGATAGAATGGATGACGCAGCAAAGCCGCTTCATCCAACACCGGGCCCCAGTACAAGTGACTACGCGGCACGGTGGGATCGGGGGTGGCCATGGCCGCGATCAACTGATCCAGCGGCAGGCTTGCCACATCAGCCGCGCGCTCTTTGGGGACTTTAAGTTTATCCAAAAACGCCAGTGTCCGCACCGTTGCCGCATTCGGGCTGGAAGCCGTGACTTGCTGGCCGCTCATCGTAATGGCGCGGTGAAACAGTCCTTTAGCGGCCGGCATCGCCATCAATGTGGCGATCTTCGCACCACCGCCCGATTGCCCGAACACGGTGACGCACCCCGGGTCGCCACCGAAATTCGCGATGTTGTCACGCACCCATTGCAGGGCCAGCACGAGATCCAGAATGCCGACGTTGCCCGAAACTGCAAAATCCGGGCCTGCGAGTTTGGTGAGGAACAAATGCCCCAACACCGCTAAGCGATGATTGACGGTGACGACTACGACATCACCATGGCGGCACAGGTTCACGCCGTCGTAGATGGGATCGGAGCCCGAGCCATTGCTGAATTCACCGCCGTGAAAATAAACCATAACCGGTCGGCGTTTTTTATCGGCGACAGACGGCGTCCAGACGTTGAGATAAAGGCAATCCTCGCTGGTTGGGCCTGGATCGCGCGATTGTGGCGAGGCCGGACCGTAACTCAATGCGTCGCGGATGCCGTCCCACTTTTTCGCCGGCAGTGCCGGCCTGAACCGCCGCGCGCGCGTGTCGTCACCGTATGGAATACCTTTGAAAACCTGAATGCCCTGATCGGTAACCCCACGCACTTTTCCGGTGCGCGTTTGCGCGACAGGTGACGTTGCCGCAAAAGCCGCAGCACCGACCGGCAGCGCAGCTGCAACACTTAAGAGCGTTCTACGGCCGATCATACTTAAGTCCCTTTGGCGCCGGCTCCTTTGTCGAGGGCTTCAGGCTTCAAGGGCGCCATGGTGTTCAAATCCCACAGTTTCGGATCAAACGCGCGGTGCGTTTCTTTTTGCACCGGGTAACCGTGAACATCCTGCTCGCTGTCGATAATCACACCGCGCGCTTCAGCCACATCGGCGGTGACGCGTACATCGTTATAATCGCGATCCCAGGGGCGTGCGCCCGCATCGGCAAGCACGGCCTTCTGCACATCTGCCGACGGCATCGGCTTTAAGCCCTCTGGCCACAGGGGCGGCGCATTCATTTCAATGATCTTTGCCGGCGACGTAGTGTAGCGGCCCAGCATCGGCATCGGACGCCCGGCCTGATCAAGCGCCACGTTATCGAGGCCATAATATTCCAGGTCACCGTACCCGCCGATGGATAGGAACGCCACATTGGCGGGCGTGGAATGGCCAGCGCGCAGCACATTCCCAACCGCCACCATCTGGCCGGTCTGGTAAGGCATGTTGCCCCACTCGTTCGCCATGAGATTATAGTGCAGCGCTTTGGCGCCGGGGTTGAAGATCACATTGTTGACGATGACGCCGCGCACGCCACCTTTGAACAGCGGATTGCGCTCTTCGTTGTGCGCATACAAATTCCCGATGATCAGGATGTCCGTGACATTGTCGTGAATCAGCGAGCCTTTCGAATGCTCAAGCTTCGCATGCGTGGAATGCGACAACCCCTCGGCGATGATGTTGTTGCTGAACGTAATGCGATGCGAGGTGCCCTTACGCCACTCATCCGGTGTACTGCCGGTAAAACGCGGCCCCGAGGCGGATAAGTTTTCATCCGTCGCCCAGCTCGTCGAGACATGATCAACAATCACGTTGTATGCGCCAACGGTAGAGATTGAATCTTCATCCCAGCCACTGGATTTAGGTTGGCTCGCTTCACCAGCCCGCACGCGAATGTGCTGAATCACGACATCATGCCCGCCGATGTCGATACCGCCTTTAATCAGTGTGATGCCCGGTGACGGCGCGGTATGACCCGCGATGGTGAGAAACGGCTCGACGATCTTCAACGTCTTGCGGTCGAGATCAATCACGCCGCCGACTTCAAACACAACAATACGCGGCCCCTTCGTTTCGATGGCCTCGCGCAGCGAGCTCGGCCCCGAACCGGCCAAGGTCGTGACCTTGATGATCTTGCCGCCGCGTCCGCCCGGCGTGGTGGCAGCCCAGCCTTGCGCACCGGGAAACGCAAGTTGCGGTGCAGCAGAGGATTTTGCCTTTGTATCGGCGGCTGAACCGGCGGCCGAATGGGCCAGAACCATCAAGAAGCTGAAGGCCGTGACTTTGAGTGCGTTTTTGAGCGCCATAGAACCCCTCCCCAGGGAGCGAAAGTGTGCGCGCGAAGGCCTAACGGTTCAATGTCGGACCAGCCCCGAACGCGGACTGAAATGTGCCACAGAATCGATTGAAAATGACACCGGTATCATATACAGAAATGATAGGTTTTTAATAGGTTTGAGACAAGCGCTTCAGGACGCAAAAACAGTGGCGAATGTGGCAATGGAACGCGCTGCGGCGCAGCAACCGGCGGAGATTGCCGGTCAGTTGGTCCACGCCCGCTTGCGTGCACAAAGCCTGCCCGGCTTTCCCGGCGTGCAGCCCACAGATTTACAGACCGCCTATGCCTGCCAGGAGCAAGCCATCGGCCTGTGGCCCGATGAGATTGTCGGCTGGAAAATTGGCCGCCTCGCCTCGGATCAGGAAAAGCGGTTTGGCCAGATGCGCCTGTCGGGGCCGATCTTCAACAAAGCGCTGCGCCATGCCAGCAAAGATGTCAGCGTGGCGTTTCCGGTTTTTGCCGGGGGTTTTGCGGCTGTGGAATCAGAATTTGTTTTGCGCCTGGACCGCGACGCCCCGGCAGACAAAACCACATGGACCACAGCTGAGGCCACCGACATAGTTGGCGCAATGCACATTGCCATCGAAACCGCAGGCAGCCCCATGGCGGCCATCAACGATCTGGGCAGCACCGCCGTGATCTCTGATTTCGGGAACAATGCAGGCCTGATCCTCGGTCCTGAAATTTCAGATTGGAAATCGCGCGAGCTTGATACTTTAACGGTCACCACATCCATCAACGGCGTTGTGGCGGGGCACGGCACGGCGGCCGGCATTCCTGGCGGGCCTGTGGAAGCGTTGCGCTTCTTACTCGAACACACCGCACAGCGCGGACGGCCCTTGAAGAAGGGCATGCTGATTTCAACCGGCGCCATAACGGGCATCCATGACGTTGTCGCCGGACAAACCGGCTTGGCCGATTTCGGCAACGACGGGCGCATCGCCTGCCATGCCGTGCGCGCCACGCCGCAGCCGTAGAGGCTGAGACTTAAAGAGAAGTGGGACCTGTCAGCTTTGCGCCGCTGACAGATTGACGGGGGAGGTATCCCATGACCATCGACGCAACACGGACTGCCGCCGAACAGGCGGCCATGGCCAAAGCCGGATACCGGCGTTGGGTGATTTGCGGGCTGTTGTTTTCAGCCGCGATCATCAATTACATCGACCGCCAGATCATCGGCGTGTTGAAGCCTACATTGCAGGCCGAGTTCGGCTGGTCGGAAATGACCTACGCCGACATCGTGTTTTGGTTCCAAACCGCGTATGCGCTGGGCTATCTGGTGTTCGGCGCAATCATCGACCGGATCGGTGCGCGGCTAGGCTTTGGCTTTGCGGTCATCATCTGGACCATCGCGCACATGGGCCATGCGGCGTGCTCCAGCGTGGTGCATTTCATGATCGCGCGGTTTGCACTTGGAATTGGCGAGTCCGGCAACTTTCCGGCGGGCTTGAAAAGTATCGCCGAATGGTTCCCGAAGCGCGAGCGCGCCTTCGCAACCGGCATTTTCAACGCCGGCACTAATGTCGGCGCGGTCGTAACGCCCATGATTGTCCCGGTACTGACGCTGACCTGGGGCTGGCAGTCGGCGTTCATTGTGACCGGTCTACTGAGTGTGGTGTGGATCGTCGTGTGGTTTGCGTTCTACCGCACACCCGCAGAAGACAAACATTTGTCCGACGCTGAACGCGCCTACATTCTCAGCGACCCGCCGGATACCGAAGCTCAGACCAAAATGCCGTGGACGCAACTGCTGCGCTACAAGGAAACCTGGGCCTATGCGGCGGGTAAGTTTCTGATTGATCCAATCTGGTGGATGTTCCTGTTCTGGCTGCCCGACTTCCTGGCCAAGACCTACAGCCTGGACCTGAAAACCTTCGGGCCCCCGCTGATCGTGATTTATCTGATCTCTGACGTGGGCAGTATCGGCGGCGGCTGGGCCTCATCAAAGCTAATGGCCCGCGGATTTTCGCTGAACGCTGCGCGCAAAATCACGATGCTGATCTGCGCGTTGATGGTGCTGCCGGTCATGTTCGCGCAGTATGCCGATAACGTGTGGTTGGCAGTGCTGATTATCGGGCTTGCGACAGCGGCCCACCAGGGCTTCTCGGCCAACCTTTACACACTGCCGTCCGATGTGTTCCCGCGTGCAGCGGTCGCTTCAGTTGTTGGCATCGGCGGTACCGTTGGCGCCATCGGCGGCATGCTGATGACGAAGTATGTGGGGTATGTTTTGGAAATGATCGGCAGCTATACGCCTATTTTCGTGGTGGCGGGGCTTGTCTATCTTCTGGCGCTGTTCGTGGTGCATACGCTGATGCCCCGGTATGAGCCTGTAAAAACTGATGGCTAAAAAATAAGGTTGGTCATGGTTGGGTTGCCTGCTGCATTGCTGGAAGACCGCGTTGTTGCCGTGTTGCGTGCGCCATCACTGGCAAACGCAGAGGGCATTATCCGTGGCCTTGCAGATGCCGGTATTCGCAGCATCGAACTGACCTACACGATCAGCGACGTGCTGAAGCACGTGGCGCATGCCGCCAAGATGAGTGGGATCAGTATCGGCGTGGGCACGGTGTTGAGCGAGCAGCAGGCCATTGATGCCATCAATGCCGGCGCGCAGTTCCTGGTGACACCGGCGGTCCGCCCTGCTGTTGCGATGGTGGCCAACACCAAAGATGTACCGGTGCTGATGGGGGCCTGGACGCCGACCGAAGTTGCCGCCGCCCTTGATTGCGCGCCGGCCGCCGTAAAACTGTTCCCCGGTGAAATGGGCGGGCCTTCGCATCTCAAAGCTCTGCGCGGACCCTTCTCGAAAGCGACGTTCGTGCCCAGCGGCGGAGTCTCAGCCACGAATGCAAAAGACTGGCTGGCCGCAGGGGCTGTGGCTGTCTCTGCCGGTGGCAGCTTGGCCCCCGCCGATGCCCTGGTGCGGGGCGATGCCGCGCCCATTATCCACGCCGCCAAAGTCTTTGTTCAGGCCCTTAAATCTGCCTAGCCGAATCAGCCTAAAAGACCTGATAGCGCTATCAGATAGCCTGAGTCCTGAAATGGGGCTCCTGGGTGATTTTTCCCTCTTACGGCCTTTAGAAAGAGAAGAACCTTCTGCTGATAAAATGTAGGCAGAAAGCTGGGGGAACTTTTTCCCCCTCCGAAGGTCCAAAGCGTATGACGGGCGCCAATCCAACATACCTTATAGATATGAGGACCTGCGGCCATGGCCGCCCCGACGCCCTATTCTAAGCCCAACCGGGCTGCTGCCACACACCACAACACCGGCCTGAGTGCTCCTCAGCCGGTTTTAATTGTTGGCGCGGGCGCGGGCGATGCAGGCGACCTGACGCTGCGCGCACTGGCCGCCATTCAAAGCGCAGACGTTATTTTCTACGACGACCTGGTGGATGCTTCGATCCTGGGCCTGATCCCGGCGCGCACCGAACGAGTGTTCGTGGGCAAACGCGCCGGTCAGCCCTCAACGCCGCAAAACGAAATTCATGCGCTGGTGACCAAGGCCGCAAGCACCGGCGAGCGCGTGGTGCGCTTAAAGGGCGGCGATCCATTTTTATTTGGACGCGGCAGTGAAGAAGCCGATGTGTTGGCACAAAGCGGCTTTGAAAGCGAAGTCGTGCCAGGCTTATCGGCGGCGTTTGTGTGCGCGGCCAGCACAGGCATTCCCCTCACTGATCGTCGCCACGCCGCACAAGTGACATTCATTACGGCCACGCGTTCGAACGGCGAATTGAACGATATGCGTGGCCTCGCAGGCGCAGGCCGCACGCTGGTGATTTACATGGGCGCGCGCTTAGCGCCCCACATTGCACAAGCCTTGCAGGGTGACGCCGTGGCCGATGAAACGCCCGTCGTCATTATTGCCAATGGTGGCCGCATCACACAGCGCGTGACCGAAACCACCGTTGGCGCGCTGGCAAGCACAACGGCGGCAGAAAGCAGTGGCCCTGCGCTACTGATCATCGGCGACGTCGTACGTGCACGCGTGGCGACAACACGTTTTCCTTACACTTTCAACGAAACTGAATCACGTCATGTCTAAAGAGTCCAAAGAGTTTGCGAAAATCGTGACTGCGAACCGCCTACGCGATGGCGCGGTGGTGTTCCTGGCCGCGCAAGGCCAATGGTCGGAAAAGACCGACGCAGCCGTTGTGGCCAAAACATCGGATGAAGAAGCGGGCCTGTTGGCAACCGGTGTGGCCGCCGTGAAGGCCTGTGAAGTCGTTGACGTGAACGCAATTGAAATTGCGTCACTGACAACCCGCGAGCCGAGCCGCCTGCGCGAACGCATTCGCCAGATCGGCCCCACGGTGCGCCCTGACCTCGGTCGTGCGGTTTAAGCGCAAAGACTAAAAAAAGAGCAAAACGATGTATCAATACGACAAATACGATCAGGCCATGGTTGATGCGCGCGTCGCCGAATTCCGCGACCAAGTCTCGCGCCGCTTGGCCGGGGCCTTACCGGAAGAACACTTCCGCCCCTTACGTTTGTTGAACGGCCTGTATCTGCAATTGCACGCCTACATGCTGCGCGTGGCGGTTCCCTATGGAACTTTAACCTCGCGCCAAATGCGTATGCTGGCGCACATCGCCCAGAAGTATGACCGAGGCTACGGCCATTTCACGACGCGCCAGAATATTCAGTACAACTGGATTAAACTGGAGGACGCGCCCGACATTCTGGCCGATCTGGCTTCTGTACAAATGCACGCCATTCAGACCAGCGGCAACGTCATCCGTAACGTCACGGCCGACCACTTTGCCGGTGTAGCCGAAGGCGAAACGGAAGACCCGCGCATTGCGTCTGAGATTATCCGTCAGTGGTCGACCTTTCATCCGGAATTCTCATTCCTGCCGCGCAAATTCAAAATCGCCGTGACCGGCTGCGATAAAGACCGCGCGGCCATCAAGTTCCACGATATCGGTATCGTTATTGTGCGCAACACCAAGGGCGAGCTTGCGTATGATGTTTATGTGGGCGGCGGCATGGGCCGCACGCCGTTTGTAGCCCCCTTGATCAAGAAGCACCTGCCGCAAGGCGAGCTGTTGTCGTACCTGGACGCGGCTTTGCGCGTCTACAACCGCTACGGCCGCCGCGACAACATCTACAAGGCGCGCATTAAAATTCTGGTGGATGCCCTGGGTCCCGAAGAATACGCGCGTCAGGTGGAAGAAGAATGGCAGCAAACGCGCCAGGAGCACATCAACCTGCCGGCGGAAGAAGAACAGCGCATCCGCGCGTTCTTTGTACCGCCGCAGTACAGCGCCGATGCCGCCGACTTGGCTGCTGAAATTCCGGGGTCGAAGGATGTGGCCTTCAAGAACTGGCTGCGCACCAACGTGCACAACCATAAAGTCAAAGGCTATGCCATCGTCACGCTGTCACTGAAGCCCGTGGGCGGCATCCCGGGTGACGCTTCAACGGCCGAGATGAACGTGGTGGCGGACCTGGCCGACAAGTACAGCCTGGGCGAAGTGCGCGTGACGCACGAGCAGAATCTGATCCTGCCCAACGTGCGCCGTTCACAATTGCATGCGTTGTGGACCGATTTGAAAGCTGCCGGTTTGGCGGTGGCGAACGCTGGCCTGATCACCGACATTATCGCCTGCCCGGGTCTCGACTATTGCTCGCTGGCCAATGCACGTTCGATCCCGATTGCGCAGCGCATTTCCGAGCGCTTTGCGGACCTCGACCGTCAGCACAACATTGGCGAGCTTAAAATCAAGATTTCCGGCTGCATCAACGCCTGTGGGCATCATCACGCAGGTCATATCGGCATTCTGGGCGTGGACCGCAAGGGCGAGGAATTTTACCAAATCCTGCTGGGCGGGTCGGGCGCGGAAGATGCCAGCATCGGCACCATCCTGGGCCCCGGCTTCTCGGCCGATGGAATTGTCGATGCCATCGAGAACCTTGTGAACACCTATGTCGGTTTGCGCAAGCCGGGCGAAACCTTCCTCGTCGCCGTGCGCCGTGTCGGCACTGCCCCCTTTAAGGAGCGCCTTTATGCCCGTGCTTAATTCAACCGGCATCACGCAAGACAGTTGGACCACCGTCGAGGACGGCGCCGCCCTTCCGGCGGGCAAGTCGGTTCTTCTGACCTGGGACCGTATTGCTGCCGAAGGTGAAACGGCTTTGGCGGGCCGTGATCCGCGCGGTGTGACCATTTCGGCCGACTTCGATGTGGCGAAGCTTCTGCCGTTGATCCCACGCTTGGGTTTGATCGTCGTGCGCCCCAACAACTTCAAGGACGGCCGCATGTTCTCGGTGGGCCGTTTGCTGCGCCAGCGTTACGGCTTTAACGGCGACTTGCGCGTACAGGGCGAGTTCATGCCGGACCAAGTGCCGTTCCTGGTGCGCTGCGGCTTCACAAGCT
>JAEUKL010000035.1 GCA_016793005.1 Rhodospirillaceae bacterium
CGTGCGGGCGGCCCTTAAAAATCTGTCCACACCCCAAAGACTTCCCTGATACAACCCTCGGCCACCTTGGGATGTTTCATGAGCACGTTCACCCCCGCAAAACAGACGGAAAGCGTCACTGCCCAGCAGTTATCGTTCGCGATCCTAGGTGCCTTGATCGTGCTGGTCCTGGCCACGTTCCAGGATTACGGCATCAGCTGGGATGAAGAAGTTCAGAACAATTACGGTGAAAAGCTGCTGGCGCTGTACAGCAGCTTCTTCGCCGACCGTAGCGTGTTTTCGTACCTGAATTTGTGGTTCTACGGCGGCTTCTTTGACCTCACCACCGCCATTGTAAATCAGTTCACGCCGTTCGATCACTTTGCCACCCGCCACTTGATGGGTGGGCTGTTTGGTGTCGTGGGCTTCTTCGGCATCTGGCGCCTCACCAAACTTCTCGCCGGCGATTGGGCCGCCCTGCTGGCAGTCGCAATTTTGGCGTCATCGCCGCTGTTGTACGGCCATATGTTCATCAACCCCAAAGATGCCCCCTTCGCCTGGCTGACGGTGTGGGTGCTGTACTACGGCGGCCGCGCGCTGATAGAAGGCGAGCGCGTCACGTGGCAGACCATCTTGGGCCTCGGGGTCACATTGGGATTGGCGCTTGGCACGCGCATCATGGCGCTGGCGTGGTTGCTTTCAGTGCTGGGGGCTTTTGCAGTCGGCGTCGCAGCCGAGCACGTGAAGCAGCCTAAACTGTGGCTCCCGAATTTTTGGACGCGCGTGAAGCCTCTATGGTGGGCCATGCCCATCGCGTTGGTTCTGATGTCGATCTTCTGGCCGTGGTCTGTCACCGCGCCCTTCAACATCGGCAAAGCGATCAAGGAATTCACCAACTTCCCGTGGGCCGCACCCGTGCTGTGGGACGGCGAGATGGTGATGTCGACCGACCTGCCGCCCGACTACCTGCCGATGCTGTTGTGGGTGCAGATGCCCGAATTGGTGTGGGCGGGCTTGGCCGCAGCGTGCGGGCTTGTGGGCCTGCGTTTGCGCAAACATGGGGTCGGGTTCTTCACCAACCCGAAAACACTGGCAACCCTGCTGGTGACAGCAGCGGCCCTGCTGCCCATCGTCGCTTGCGCGGTTCTGGACCCAACCCTTTATAACGGCATGCGCCATTTTCTGTTTCTGGTGCCCCTGCTGGGCGTGCTGGCCGCCATCGGCTTAGAGCGCTTTCTGATGTGGACCTGGAACCACGCCAAGCCCGTGACAGCAGCACTGGTGGCCGTGATCGCATTTGGCGTCGGCCGCCAGGCTTGGATCGCCCACGACCTGCATCCGAATGAATATGTCTACTACAACGCATTTGTCGGTGACCTGACGGGTGCTGAAAAGTTGTTCGAGCTGGATTACTGGGGCAGCTCACTGAAAGAAGCCTCCACCGCGGTCTTTGCAGTCATAGACCACGCCCACACCACGCCGCCCGGCGGCTGGAAAGTGCAAGTGTGCGGCAATCCAAAGTCGGTGATGTATTTCCTGCCACCGGACAAAGCTGTGCTGACTTGGGACCGTGATGTGGCGGACTTCTATGTGGGCCTGAACGTGCCTTCGTGCCGTGATGCGCCGATTGAAACAGGCCGCGTGCTGTTAAATGTGCAGCGGCGCGGCGTCACTCTCAGCCGCGCTATCGACTTGCGTAAGCCAACCAGTCCATAATTCGCCTCCACGCAAGGGAGCACGTTATGAGTTCAGGCCTAAAGCTGTTCTTTCATCCGTTGTCGTCGTTCTGCCATAAGGTGCTCATCGCACTTTACGAGAACAACACGCTCTTCGAACCGGTTGTGGTGGACTTAGGCAGCGCGGACTCCAGTGCTGAAATGCGCCGCCTATGGCCCATCGCGAAATTCCCGCTGCTGCGCGATGATGCGCGTAACCAAACCGTCCCCGAATCCAGCATCATCATCGAGTACTTAGCGCAGCACTATCCGGGGCCGTCGACGCTGATCGGCAAGAACGAAGACTTCGCCCGCGACACGCGTTTGAAAGATCGGTTTTACGATCTGCATGTACAGGTGCCGATGCAGAAAATCGTCGGCGACCGCATCCGGCCCCAAGATCAGCGCGATCCATTGGGCGTGAGCCAAGCCCGCGCCGCACTGAAAACGGCCCTCGATATCGCGGAAAAAGACCTCGCCGGAAAAACATGGGTGATGGGCGACATGTTCACGATGGCAGACTGTGCGGCGGCCCCTGCCCTCTTTTACGCCAACCTGGTGCTGCCCTATGCCGATACGCATAAAACGGTGACGGCATACTTTGAGCGCCTTAAACAGCGCCCGTCGTACGCCCGCGTACTGAAGGAAGCCGAGCCGTTTATGCAGTACTTCCCGCGCGACTAAAACGCTTTGGGATTAGAGGTCTTTGAAGCGGCGCAATTCAAAGCCGCTCTGGGCCAGCAGATCAGCGAACGCCTGTGATTTCAAAAACACGTATTCATTCGTGCGCGCATGGCGGGTGGTGCCTTGCTCGTCGGCGCAATCACCGGGATGGCACATGACGACAGGCTTCCGGGCGCGCGTTTTCAAGAACCCCCGAAACAACGCTTCGATATTTTCATCGCCGCGCAAGCCGTAAACGCCTGCAAATCCATCGTTGGAAGAGATACGGCGGGAAAACACCCACCCCAATGCCGACAAAAACAATGCTTTTGGAACCGTAATACCGCGGCTTAGAATTTCACTGTAGGGCTCGGCGATATTGCGCAACCACGCCTGGGGGGCCCGCGCCGCAGTCACGTCACGCACGATATCGCGGATCACAGGAAAAACATGGGTGTGCAAATGCCCGTCCACGTGGTCTGGCGCGCAGCCCATGGCGGCTTCAAACGCATCGAATTGCGCGTTGATCTCGGCTTTGATCTCTGCGTGATCCAGCGCCCGCAGGTGCGATGTGATCAGCATGCGCTTGATGTCGGGTAATCGTCCTCTGGGGGCCGTGCGCGGCATGGGCGTGATGGGGCGCTCATCGACCAATGTCAGGTGCAGACCGATATCAATTTTACCGATGAAGGGCTTCAACAGCGCAGCGTCAGCGGGCCAATGTGCGGCCCCTGTCATGCAACTGACAGCCGACAAGCGGCGCTGGGCTGATAACTCCACGATGGCGCGGTCAATGCCCGGCGATAAGCCATAGTCATCGGCGCAAAGAACCAACCCTCGCATCATGACGCTGAATTACGGGCTGGTGGTGCCGGCGCGTTGCGATGTGGCGCGGTCCAAATGAATGACTTGCGCGCCCGGCACGGCAGGCTGCGGGTGCTGGTCGCGCACCACATACAGGGGACGCGCCTTCACTTCCTCCAACACGCGGCCGACGTACAGCCCGACAAGGCCGAGTTGCAGCAGGATCAAACCGCCCAGCGCCAACACGGATACGATAATCGAGGCATAGCCCGGCACATCGACCCCGTAGACGAGTGTGCGTGTGAAGTAAAACAGGCCCAGCATCAACGCCAGCGCCGCCACGACGCCGCCCATCAACACGCCGAACTTCAAGGGCACGGTCGAGAATGACAACATGCCGTCGGTGGCCAGTTTGAACAGACCGATAATCGAGAACGAGCTTTTGCCGTGCTTGCGCAGCGGCGGATCGAACGGGACACCAATGCCATCGTAACCGACCCAGGCATAGATGCCTTTCATGAAGCGTGAACGTTCACGCAAGAGGCGGATCGCATCAACCACGCGGCGGCTCATCAGGCGGAAGTCGCCGGCATCTGGGGTAATGCGCGTGTCCGACATCGAGTTGAACGCGCGGTAAAACATTTTCGACAAACTGGCGCGCAGAAAACTGTCATTGTTACGATCACGGCGTACGCCATAAACAACATCATGGCCCTGCCGCCACTGCGCCAGAAATTCCGCGATGACTTCCGGCGGGTGCTGCAAATCGCAATCCATCATGATCACGGCATCGCCTGATGCCGCGTCAATCCCGGCGCTGAGTGCTGTTTCCTTACCGAAGTTACGCGACAAGCGCAGGAGCTTGTAATCGGCGCGATCACCGGCCAGCGCGGTGATGGTGTCCCAGGTGCTGTCGGCACTTCCATCGTCGACAAACACAAACTCAAAGCGTGCCGGATCGCTGGCCTTCACCGCATCCAGCCGCGCGGTCAATTCAGCCAAAGACTTGGCTTCGTTGAACATCGGGACAACAATCGAGATAAGCGGAACTGGATTTGAAGACGCTGCGGTCATAAGCCTGAGGACGTGACAAATGTTGAGGGCTGAATTTTTCTAATTCAGGGCCGCACTCATGTCCCTACCATGAGGCTCCCTGCCGCAAACGCCCTGTTCATAGCAGTTTGGCAGCGCCGAATCCATTGCGCCTAAGGATACGTCCGGACCTTTAAGCAATTGAAATTACTTGACTATTGGCGGCGTAATGCCGCCAGCCGCTCTTCGGCCTTTGACAGGGCCAGGGCCAATCCGACCAAAATCAGAATGCCGAGCATCGTCGCCGCCACCTGATGCTGCCAATGCCCACCGGTCACGCGCAGCACCGCACCAGCAATTGCGGACAAGATCGTGCAGGTTACAAACATCACCAGCGACTGACGGCCGATCAGGCCGACAGCCCGTGCCGGCGCAGAGCGTCCCCACGATGCGGCGTGCGGCACCAAGGCCGCAAACACAAACGCGACAGACAGGAAGTGAAACACGCGTAAGGGCGAGAGATTTTGCTTGTCGACCAGCGGAGCGACAAAAGGATCAAGCGGTTTCCAGTCGATGATCAACGATTGGTACGCCCACGGCGCCGCACCAACGAGACCGAAGAGCAGCATCGCAATGGCAACCGACATGATGAGCGGTGAGTTGCGCAAGGCCATAAACCAAGCCTCGTCCTTCACCAGAGCCGCGACAAAACCGCACACAAACACAAACTGCCAAGCCAGCGGATTGAAAAACCAGAACCGATCTGCCGGGTAGGACGGGAAATTAAAACCACTGCGCAGAGCCCAAACGTACAGGAACGCCGACACCAAAAGATACGGCGGCCAATTACGGCCAAAGATCACAAACATAACCCCGCCAAACAAAGTAAGGCAGATATAGAGCGGCAGAATATCAAGAAACGTCGGCAGATAGGTCAGCGTGAGAACCTTGGTCATCACCAACTGGGTCTCAGCGAAAAACGGATCGAACAGCATTTCATGAATCAGAGTGTCCGCTCCTGTCACGTCCAGAAAAATCGCGCAGATCGCAGCTAAGCCTAAAAACATCGCGAGGTGATTGAGATAGAGGCTCACTAAACGCTTCGACGTAAAATAGAGCGACATCACGCGGCGTTGCGCAAAGCGTGACGTAAATGCATTTGCCAACGAGAAGCCCGACAGGAACACAAACAACTCGGCCGCATCCGACAAGCCGAAATTGCGCGAGGTCGCCAACGAGCAAATATTGTCAGGGATATGATTGACGAAGATCATCAGCACGGCCAAGCCGCGCCAAAAATCAATCCGCCAATCTCGCTGCGGCCCGCTCATGTCGTTCACAGATTTGTGTGGCTGCTAAGTCTTTTGTGGTCCATTCTCAAAGCATTAAGCATTTATGATTGCGATTGAGAAGAGTGAACGCACGAAGATTTCGGCACATTTTCGCCACAATGCCCATGGTTAATGATCATCGTTAATGCCGTTGATTAATAATCGTGCAAACGCACACTCTGGGCCGGAGAGGCGGGGGGCCGGAGGGGCGGGCTGAAGGAGCCCGCGGGCAGAACAACATCAGGTGACCCGAGAGCAACCTGCCCCCGCGTTTCAGCTCAACAAACAAAGAGGTGATGAAGTGTATCAACCGCACAAAAGCGTCTTGCGGTCCCCGTCACTATCGACCGAGGCGGGCCCGTTCACGTTTGGGATTGAGGAAGAATATTTCATTGCTGAAGCGCGCACGATGCGCATGGCTGCGCGCAGCAGGCCAAAATTCATCAACGAATGCAAAGCGGCCCTGGGCGGAATCGTCGAGGCTGAGATGATGCAGTCTCAGATCGAAATTGCGACACCGGTGCTGGATGATATGGCTGAAGCATTGCGTGAACTGCATCAAGCCCGCACCACCATTGGCGCCATTGGCGCCCGTCACGGCCTTAGCATTGCGGCTGCCGGCACGTACCCTTTGGCGACATGGAACGAGCAACAGATCACTCCGAAACGCAGGTACAAAGAAATCCGCGAGGAGTTGCAGATCGTGGGCCGGCGCAATGTTCTGTGCGGACTGCATATACACGTCGCCCCGCCCGAGAATTCCAGCCGCGTGGATCTGATGAATCGCGCCATGCCGTTCCTGCCGCTGCTATTGGCGCTCAGCACATCCTCGCCCTTCTGGCAGAAACATCGCACCGGCATGAAAGGCTATCGCCTTGCTGCGTACGATGAGTTGCCGCGAACGGGCTTGCCCGCAATTTTCCGGAACGAAGGCGATTACCATATGCTGGTCGACCTTCTGGTGAAATCCGGTGCCGTCAACAGCGAAGCGCATATCTGGTGGGCGATCCGCCCCTCCTCACGCTACCCCACACTAGAACTGCGCATTGCCGATAGCTGCACGTACGCCGTCGATGCCGTGTGCGTTGCAGCTCTGTTCCGGTGCCTGATCCGTGCGTTATGGCGCAATCCAACGTTACATGCGGATATCGTGCCCATGCACCGTCTGGTGATTGATGAAAACCGCTGGCGCGCCCAACGCTTTGGCATTCACGGCTCGCTGATTGACATCAACACAGGAACGCTTCGTAGCATCGCCGAAGTGCTGGACGGAGTTCTCGATCTGGTTGCAGAAGATGCCGAGGCGCTGAACTGCCGCAACGAAGTCGCGCACGCCAAACGCATTCTGGCGCGCGGCACCAGTGCGGACCTACAGCTTGAGATTTACGCCAACGCGCGCGACAAGGGCCTGACCAAACAGCGTGCGGTACATGCCGTTGCCGATTGGTTGACCGCTGCAACCCAGCAACTCGGCGACGACATTGTGATCCCCCAAAAAGCAGCACTGCCCCAAAAGGAAGAGGCGCGGCTTTAAGGCCGCGCCCCACATCTGTTTTAAGCTAAACTTGGCGTTCAGCGAACGGTTTCGGGCTCCTTTGAACCCTCGCCCGCGTCACTCTCGGTGCCATGGTCATCGTCTTCGTCGTCTGACTTCTTTGGCGCGGCTTTCATGGGCGTAATGGTAAACGTGGGCTTACCATCGGCAATGTCCACGCTCACATGACCGCCGGTGATAAGATCGCCGAACAGCAGCTTATCCGCCAAAGGCTTCTTGATTTCCTGCTGGATGACGCGCGCCAGAGGACGTGCGCCCATCTGCTTGTCGTAACCCTTCTTGCCCAGCCATTCACGTGCCGCTGTCGTCAGTTCAATCGTCACGTTGCGGTCGGCCAGTTGCGCTTCCAGCTGCATCACGAATTTGTCGACCACACGCCCGATGATTTCCGGCGGCAAGTTCGAGAACGGCACAATCGCATCCAAGCGGTTGCGGAATTCCGGCGTGAACATCTTTTCGATGGCGGCCGTATCCTCGCCTTCGCGCATATCGCGTCCGAATCCAATCGCGTGCTTGGCTGATTCAGACGCGCCGGCATTGGTGGTCATGATCAGGATCACATTGCGGAAGTCGACCGACTTGCCGTTGTGGTCCGTGAGTTTACCGTGGTCCATGACCTGCAACAGGATGTTGTAAAGGTCCGGGTGTGCTTTTTCGATTTCGTCCAGCAGCAGCACACAGTGCGGATGCTGGTCAACGGCATCAGTCAGCAAGCCGCCCTGATCGAAGCCCACATAGCCCGGCGGCGCACCAATCAAACGCGACACCGTGTGACGCTCCATGTACTCGGACATGTCGAAGCGATGGATTTCAATGCCCAAACTTTTGGCCAGTTGACGCGCCACTTCGGTTTTACCGACCCCCGTGGGCCCTGAGAACAAATAGCTGCCGATGGGCTTTTCCGGTTCGCGCAAACCTGCACGCGCCAACTTGATGGCACTGGCTAAAGCATCAATGGCGGCGTCCTGACCGAAGACCATCGTCTTCAGATCACGTTCCAGGTTTTGCAGCGCTGTCTTGTCGTCGCGTGTGACGGTCTTGGCCGGAATACGCGCGATCTTGGCGACCACTTCTTCCACGTCCTTCACCGTTACGACCTTTTTGCGCTTGTTGGCCGGCAACAGCATGCGTGACGCGCCCACTTCATCAATAACGTCAATTGCCTTGTCCGGCAGTTTACGGTCATTGATGTAGCGC
>JAEUKL010000131.1 GCA_016793005.1 Rhodospirillaceae bacterium
CATCAATCCGGGGTTTTGTCGCTCTATCGCGCACGTACATTTCCAGGGTCCTGGGAAAAAGTCTGCGATGTCATGGCTGGGCCAATCGTCGACGCAAGCCTGATCAAGCATCAGGGCCAGTGGTGGATGTTCTATGCGCTGGAAGGCCCAGACAAACGCGCCATGCGTGAATTGCATGTGGCAAGCGCTGCAAACCTGACAGGCCCCTGGACGCCGCATCCTCAGAACCCAGTCGCGAAGGGTTTTGAAACTTCACGTCCGGGCGGCACGCCGTTTGTACATGAAGGCGCACTCTATCTGCCGGTGCAGGATTGCAGCAGCACCTATGGCGCTGCGGTGACGCTTCTTCAGATAGAGCAATTAGCGCACTTTGCGGCCAAGGCTGCGCGCAAACTGCACCCTGGCGAACTTAAGACGTCATTCACGGACGGACTTCACACAGTGTCGGCGTGCGGAGATGTGACGTTGTTCGATGTGAAACACACCGAGCGATCCCCCAAGCGTGCATTGATCAACCTGCAACGTCGTTGGCGGCGCTTGACGCGATAGCCTGCCGTCCCCGTTCGTCGTCGTGCACAGCGGCGCGCAAGATGACATCAACCTGGGGCGCTACAACCTGCAATGTGTAACGCTCGCGCTCCTTATGGCCGCGCGTTGCCAGCTTGAAAGCAAGCGCGCGATCTTCGATCAGCATCTTCAGCTTGGCGGCCAGGTCTTGCGGCGTGATATCGCACAGCAATCCATTACGGCCATCAGTGATGATCTCGCTGGGGCCGGCTGTACGCGTCGCGACCACAGCTTTGCCAACGTTGAAGGCATGCAGCACCACGATCCCGAAGGATTCCCAGCGCGACGGCACGCAGCAGATATCAACGCCGTCATAGAAGCCGGGCACGTCATCAATCCAGCCCCGCCAAAAAATATCGTTCTTCAAGCCGCGCTGCTCGGCCAGGGCCATCATTTGCGGCTTTAACTCGCCATCGCCGCCGATATGGATTCTAAAGGGCACGCCCTCACTTTTCAAAATTTTCGCTGCTTCAATCAAAAGGTCAGTACCTTTTTCCGGCACCATGCGCCCCACAAACCCGATTACCGGGGGGTTATGCCAGGTTTGCGTTGGCTCCGTCGGCCAAAGATCAGGGATAAAATTGGGGACATGCACGAGCTTGCGGCGGTCAACGCCGTGCGTCACTGCTTCTTCGCACAGCCGCTTGCTGACACAGATCGACATATCTGCGATGTCGACGCTCTTGAAGCGATGACGGTGCAGGACATTGACTACGGGAATGTGTGTCGCCAGGAAACGGCGCGCCGCCGCGAAAATGACGAGCGCACGCTTTCCATGCACCAAAATCACATCGGGCTTGTGTACTTTCAACAGGCGCGCCGCACGATAAATCGCGACCGGGTCGTATTCGAACCGGTTGGGCAAGGTTACAATTTCAGCGCCCTCGGGCAAGTGCGGCAGAATGTTTGCATCCGGCGTCGTGCAGCAGATTGTGTGATGACCCAAACTACTCAGCAGCGCCGAGTAATTTGCAAACGCCGCCTGAACACCGCCCAGCCCACTGCTGAGCATAACATGTAACACTCGCAATCTTTGCCCCCGAGCCGCACGGCACTCTGCAACTAGCTGATCCGGAGCCGATTCTGAGGTCTTAACGCTTCGTTTCGCGGCTTGCGGTGCTTGAAAGCTAGCGCAATAGCGCCGCCACGCTAGGGTTCGCGCGATCCGTTTGCGGAAATTATTTTTACCTGCCGGAGGTGGGGGGTCGCGATATCGTTGTTCACGCCGCAAATACCCAATACAATGACCGCGCTAAGTACTTCACGGATCAAGAGGATTGACCATGGCTCAAATTGCGGATCGCGGCTGGATCGGGCGCTGGGAACGTCAGCCGACCTTAGAGTCCGAAAGCTACTCCGACTTTTGCGAGGGCATCCGGAAGTTCGCCCAGGAAGGGACGCGCCAACCGGCCATGGCCGCAGCGGCGAAAGCCACCGAGGCCGCCAAGGCCAAAGGTACGGATATGAGCCGCGTCAACGACATCCGCGCCGTGTTCGATCCGGTGCCGCAGCTGGCGGTCCGCGCGCGCATGATGCGCAGCCTGCAAGAGATGACGTGGCGCGGTCTACGCGGCGCATACTACGCCGAGCCTGAAAAATATTTGGCCGAGTTAGACGCCTACGACAAAAAGGGCCCGGGCAAGGTGGAGTGGGACCCGAATTTCGTGGCCCCCGAGTACGCCCAGCAGCCCATCCACATTCAGCCGGGCGGCTACTATGCGGATCCGCTGGCGGGATACTGGTATTACGATGGCAGCCATTCCTTTTTCATCGGGCAAAACACACAAGATGAGGGCCACCTCTCCTGCGCCAAGGGCGCGCTAGTGCCAAAGGATGGCAGCGTAAAACACGTGCTGGATATTGGCGTATCGGTGGGCCAGCTAACCGTGGGCTTGAAGGAACGCTTCCCGCAAGCCGACGTGTGGGGCATCGACACCTCGGCCCCCATGGTGCGTTACGCCCATAAGCGCGCGGTGGATTTGGGTGTTGATGTGAACTTCAGCCAACGCAACGCCGAAGATACCAAATTCCCCGATGGCCACTTCGATATGATCACCAGTTTCATTCTGTTCCATGAAGTCCAGAACGACCGCATTGAAGTGATCTTACGCGAAGTATTCCGCCAACTGCGGCCCGGCGGCACGTTTTCAATTTTTGATTTTCCCTACGACGTAAAGCAAATGCCGCCGCTCATGCAGTATGCATTCACGCTGGACCGGCTCGACAACTGCGAACCCTACGCCATGGAGTTCGTGACCATGGATTTCACCAGCCTCTTAAAGCGCGTGGGATTCCACGTTGAAAAAGGCCCCGACCAGATTTACGCGGTGAAAACAATCTACTGCACGAGGCCCGCCTAGCTACTCAGCCGCGACGCCCAACTGGCGTTCGGCCACGGCATCTTGCCACGCATCGGCCAAGCGTTGAGCGATGTCGCGCAGTCGTGGGTAAATCTTTTTAGAGATTTCAGCTTTAGTGACGGCGGCCGTCATGACACGGGAATTCAAGCAGCCGCGAATTTTACCGTTCACGATGATCGGCACAATGATCACAGTCTGGGCTTTATACATCTCGCGCTTGTGACGGTTCCCGATGCGCCAGACATTTTTAATGAAGTAACCTTGCGCCTGGGCCGTCGCGATATCGGCCTTCACTTCATCCAGCGAAATTTCCAAGGACTTGGGATCTTCGCGGGCGACCCGCAGCAAGGCCGCGCGCTCGGCTTGTGTACAATAGGCGAGATACACTGTCCCCGCCGCTGTGCCGATGTACGGCAAGTGCGTACCCGCGGGCGTACTGACCAGCTTGTAGGGCGTCAGCTCATCGGTCGGGATGTAGGTATACATGGCCGTGCCGTGCGGCAGGGCCAATTCCATGGGCCACAAGTAGTCTCGCGCTTCTTCTTGCAGAATGCGCTGAAGGCGCGGCAGAGCCGGATTGGTTTGGCGATAGCCGAAGGTCAAACGGTTCACCTCGGGCGTGAGCACATATTTCTTGTCGGCATTGCGGGCGACATAACCCAGCCGCACAAGTGTTTGCAGAATGCGCACCGCCGTGGTGCGCGGCACCTCAAGCAAACGCACGGCTTCGGCGGCGGTCATGGAGCCGACAAGGTTGATCAGTTCCAAGGCTTCGAAACATTTCTGCGTGCTGCGCAGAAATTCACGGTCGATGGTGGGCGGCATGCAAGACCCGATGCGTATGACGGTGGCTAGAACAATCTAGACCAAAGCCATCATCACCGATATTCGGTGATTCTAAAATAGCCGATATTCGGGCATTGGGACCTTAACGCTTCACGCCCACTTGGCCTTTCAAGAACGGCGCCAACGTCTTTTTGACCATCATTTTAAAAAGAAAATCAGGGAAAAAGCGCTTGAGAAAAATGTAGAGACCCGTGGGCGGCACCAACACGTTGATCTCGCGCTCTTTGCGCGCCACGCCATCCAGCACGATGCGCGCGCATTCAGCGATGGTCATGCCGCGCGCTTGGGTGTCGTCCATCTGGCCCCATTCGACGCCGTCGCCTTTGAGGGCGTACTTCGACACGTTGGTGGCGACACCCGCGATCACCAGCAGCGAGGCCGCAATGTTGTACGCCGCGCACTCCACCGCCAGCGTCTCAAAGAACCCATGCAATGTATGCTTGGCCGCACAGTAAGCACTGCGTAAGGGAATGCCGAACTTGCCGGCAACACTGGAAGTCACGACAAAGTGGCCTGATTTGCGCGCGATCATGCTGGGCAGGATTTTCTTGGTGAGGCCAACCACCGCGAAGTAATCCACCTCCATGATCGCACGATCAACAGACAGCGCCGTATCCTTCGTCAGCGCGCGTTGTGAAATCCCTGCGTTCTGCACCATGATATCGACGTGGCCGAAATGCTGAAGCACGGTCTCAACCGCTTTGGTTTGCGCGGCCTCATCCACCATGTCGAAGGGAACGATGAGTATATCAGGCGAACCGCTACAAGCAGCTTTCACACGATTCAATTCGTCCACACGCCGCGCAGAGAGAACCAGTTTCGCACCTTCGCCTGCAAACCCATAGGCCAGCCCCTCGCCGATGCCCGATGATGCGCCCGTGATCCAGACCACTTGATCCTGAAAGCGCTTCATTGGCCTCGCTCCTAGGTTGGTTGGTTCGCCTGCTGCTCAGGCTCCGGGATGGGTTTCAGCGTATGCAAAGGCCCCAGCGTTGCCAACTGTGGCCACTTGGCTGCGACTGCGGCCACAACGCCCATCACGGCAATGCCGCCGCCCACCACCGAGCGCACAGCCCCGAACAGGGCAGCCGTCGCCCCGCTTTCAAAGGCACCCAGTTCGTTAGACATGCCGATGAAGACGAAGTTGATGGCCGACACCCGGCCACGCAGATGGTCGGGCGTAATCACTTGTTCGAGCGAGATACGCACAACAACACTGACGGAATCAAACACGCCCGTCAGGAACAGGCAGAACATCGAGAGGTACAAACTGGTTGAAAGCCCAAAGCCGATGGTA
>JAEUKL010000074.1 GCA_016793005.1 Rhodospirillaceae bacterium
ACCCGGCCAAACTGGAATTCCTGGAAGAGTGCAAAGCGCTCACGCCTTATATCAAGCACATCAACTATTTTGGCTTGTTCAATTCACCTTTGGATGGTCGCCCCAACCACGTGCACCACACCGGCTGGGTGACGACGCGTACCGGTACGGCACCTGCACTGGGCGGCGATATTCCGGCGCCGACGATCGACGTTCTGGTGGCGGATGCTATTGGCGGCGGCACGCGCTTCCGTTCGCTGGACATGACTTGCACCGGAAATCCGCGCGATACGTTCACCGCGCGCAATACCCACAATCGCAACTCGGCTGAAGTGTCGCCGAAGGCCATGTACGCGCGCGTTTTCGGGCCCGAATTCGCCGACCCCAACAGTGCGGATTTCAAACCCGATCCGGAACTGATGCTGCAGCAAAGCGTGCTGACCGGCATCACCGATCAGCGCCAGCGGTTTGAAAAGCGCTTGGGCGCTGCCGACAAAGCGCGCCTGGATGAATACTTTACCTCGGTGCGCCAGTTGGAAGAGCAATTGGTTCTGCAACAGCAAAAGCCTGCCGCGGCTGATGCCTGCGCTATTCCGCGCTCACCCGAAGAAGGCCCCATGGGCTATGAGCTGCCCAATGTGCAATCGAACCACGACGCCATGGCGAAAATTCTGGCGTTGGCTGTCGCGTGCAACCAAACCAAAGTATTCAACGTGGCCTTTAGCAATGCCCTGTCCAGTATCCGCCGTCCCGGCACGGCCTACACGCACCACACATTGACGCACGAAGAAGCCGTGGACCAGAAAACCGGCTACCAGCCGGAAGCGTTCTGGTTCAACTGCCGCGTTATGGAATCGCTGGCGACCTTCATCGACATCTTCTCGAAGGTGCGCGAAGGCAACGGTACGCTTTTGGACAACATGCTGATTTTCGCCCACGCCGAAACCAGCTACGCCAAGATTCACGCTGTCGACAACATTCCGGTGCTGACGGTCGGTACGGCCGGCGGCCGCATCAAAACTGGCAAGCACATTGTCGGGAATGGTGATCCGATCACGCGTGTGGGCCTCACCGCCATGCAAGTGATGGGCCTGCCGATCGAGAAATGGGGTACGGGGTCGCTCGCGACATCCAAGACCATTACTGAGATTTTGGCTTAGCGCGTCGCAAGAGTTGCCTCCCATGCGTTTTCTTCTGTCTGCCGCATTGCTGTCGGCGATTATCTACCCTGCGCTTGCAGCACCTGAGGCTCCGACCGATGTGACAACGCGCGAAACGCCGGCGGGTGTCTACTTTGCCGATGCCAAGGGCATGGCGCTTTACACTTATGCGCAAGACAAGCCCGGTAAGTCGGTTTGCAACAAAGATTGCGCCAAGGCGTGGCCGCCGCTCGTGGCTCCCGCCGACGCCAAGCCAAGCGGTGAGTGGAGTGTGGTGACGCGTGATGACGGCACCTTGCAATGGGCATTGCACGACATGCCGCTTTATAAGTATGTCCGTGACAGTTATCCGGGCGATGCGTTGGGTGACCGCGTCGGCAATGCCTGGAATGTTGCGTTCGATCCCATCACCCGGCCGCCCGGCATTGATGTGCGCGCAACTTATATCGGCCGCCTTCTGGTCGATGCGCGCGGATTGACGCTGTATACGCGCAGTGACGAGAAGGCGGGCGGCAAGCCTGCCTGCACAAAGGACTGTCTGCAAACGTGGACACCGCTTCAAGCGCCGTTGATGGCCAATGCCGTTGGTGAATTCACACCTGTCAAACGCGACGATGGCAGTTTGCAGTGGGCCTACCAGGGCCGCCGCTTGTATCTCAACACCAACGATTTCAAGCCGTCGCAAACCTCGGGCGCGGGCGTTGATAAACTTTGGCATGCGGTTGTGCTTGATCCGGCGGCCCCGCTACCCCCGTGGGTGACGGTGCAGCACGCCGACATGGGCGAGATTTTTGCCAACGAAAAAGGCCTCGCGCTCTACGTCGTCAATGGCACATTGGACAAAGTCAAAGAGCTGATGTGCGATGATGAATGCATCGCAAAATACTGGGATACGGTTCCTGCCGCACCCAATGCCAAACCCACTGGCGAATGGACGATCCTGAAGCAGGGCGATAACTCGCGCTGGGCCTATAAAGGAAACGTGGTCTACACGCACAAGCGCGATAAATCCGCCGGCGCCGTCGGTGGCGACAAGTTCGCGGCCGGTGTCGGCGGTTTCGGCGGCAGTTGGGCGCCTATCGTGCGCAAGCGCGATTACGAAGAACAGTAAGCCGTATTCAAATTAGTTGGTGGTCGGCTCTTTACTGCGTTGACGGCGCAGATGGCCGCGCAGTTCCCCGTCTTTGTATTTCTGCGTCTTGATGTTCGCGTAAACGCGCGTCGTGATCAGGTACTGGAACGTGCCGTCCGACAGTACGGCCGAGCCTTGCAGGGGACTTCCGAAGCCTTTGGGGGCCAGATCGACCAGAAGTCCAGCATTGCCGCCTACGTACTCAGGCCCGTACAGGCCGGCCTCGATGGGCGGCGAGGTCAAATCCTTGTAGGTCACCTTCCAGGTGATCTTCAACGTTTCGCGCTCTAACCGCACCTCGGCGAATCCGATGCCGGGGCTTTCGGTGGGCGCGCTTTGCTCGTCATCGGACAATACGGCAGTGAAGATGATGTCATCATCAGCTGCCCGGCATTCGGTCATTGTTACCTGACCGATCGTTACAAAAGCCAATACGCAAATGGCAAATTGGCCTGTTAGTCGGCGTGCAAATCGGTCCAAAGTGAACAAGGCGAGCCTCAAAAAATCGTGATCCACATTGTGATTGTGACCTGTGGCTACGGCATTGGCATCCTTACAAGAATTTTGGTCCACGCTTCGAGCGGTATTTTCGTGATGGTTGGACAAAACCCCTGGCAAGCGTCAGCATGCGTTCATCAAGCGATCTAGGGGTGTGGGCTGGCTATTGATAGCCGCTACTTTTGATAGCCACGATAGGTCCCGCCGCCAAGGGTCGCATCATTGAAACTGTCGAGATCAAGAAACTGTCGAGATCAAGGCCGCCACGATGGTCTGCGCTTCAGTACCACGCCACAGCGGTATCAAGTCGTCAGACGCCGAGCAGGCAGGAAAGTTGATGAAGGCCGTGAAGAAAAATCTAAGTTCAGTTTTTGCCGCACGGACCATGGCCGCCGCATTGGCGGTGGCGCTTTGCGGCGCGTCGGTGACAGCCGCGGCGGCCGATGGCAAAGACAGCGCCAAAAAAGGTGCCGGCAAAACGCTGGGGTTCGTCATTACTACCTGGCATACCGGCATCTATGAATCCAAATTCATCGATGAATGCCCTGAAGGCTTTGCGCCCGGCTACGATGAAGTGTGGTGGCGCGGCCTCAGCAAAGAACAGCGCAGCAAACTCACTGACAACGGTCTGAAGTCGCGCCTGGACCGCTACTTCAATGCCATCCGTCGCGGGCCGAACGGCGAAGACGTGTGCATGAACCCGACGGTGGTGAAAGATCCGCCGTTGCTGATCGTCGAGGGCAAGCAATCCTACGGGATGAATCTCGACGGCAACGAAGACGGCTCCGCGACGCCGAAGACCTGCAAGCATGAAAACTTTACCGGTCTGGACGGTACGCCGGGCGTCGACAACCAAGTCTACCGTTTGCTGGGGTGCACCTTTGGTTTCCGTTCGTACGGACAGTACGAAGCCAACGCCAACGAGAACCGTAAATCCAACGGTAATGGCATGACGCTGATCGAGGTCACCGGCGTCGATGACATGAAAAACGATGATGACGTGACGGTGTCTTATTATCGCGCCATTGATCAGTACACGCTGGACGGTGCGGGCCGCTTCACGCCCTACGCCAGCTATCGCATCGACACAGCGGACGGCAAGCCGCGCTATGCCAGTACGCAGAAAGGCAAAATCGTTGACGGTGTCGTGATCACCGAGCCGAGCGATGTCAATTTGCCGTTTTACGGCAATTACACCTACATGAACCAGCAGATCAAAGACATGCGCATCAAGCTGGAGATCGTCGACGGTGGCGTGGGCGCCAAGGGTCAGGCGGCAGGCTACTACGACCTAAAACAGTTGTTATTCTATGTGACGGGCATTGGCCCCATTCAATCCTCGGGCTTCTCGAATTGCCCCGCCATTTACGTTGCCGCGCACGAACTGGCTGATGGATACCCCGATCCGCAAACCGGCGAGTGCACGGCCTTGTCGTCGGCGTACAACTTCGCTGCCGTAGCCGCTTTCATTATCCACCCTTCTGAGTCCCAGAAGACGGCCAGCGCTGGCCGCTCAAAGGCCGGCGGTCGTTAGTTCGGGATTGTGAACGAGTTTGAGTATATGAAAATGACGTACGCGCATTTCCGCACAGGTTTATTGGCCGCTGTTGCTGGCCTGTCGCTGCTGCTTGCCGGCTGCGATCA
Organism: Rhodospirillaceae bacterium; assembly: GCA_016793005.1. GTDB lineage: Bacteria > Pseudomonadota > Alphaproteobacteria > Rhodospirillales > Rhodospirillaceae. The sequence continues at coordinate 4,414 of JAEUKL010000074.1, forward strand.
AAAGGCCCCGGACGTAAAGGGCGCCGAGCCCACGCTGCGCCTGTTGTCTGAATCGCAGTACCGCAACACCATCGCTGACCTGTTTGGTGCGCATATCGTGGTGGGCGGCACGTTCGACCCCTTGATCCGCACCAACGGGTTGCTGACGGTCGGCACCACCAGCGCGCACATCAGCCCGGTGGGGTTTGAACAGTTCGACCGCATGGCGCGCTCAATCGCAGCGCAGGTGATGAGCGAAAAGAACCGCGACATTATTGTTCCCTGCAAACCGGCGGATGCGACCAAGGCCGATGAAGCTTGTGCGACGAAATTCTTCTCGACGGTTGGCCGCATGGTCTTCCGTCGCGCATTGACCGATGCTGAAGTGCAGATCCCCGTTGCCATGGCTAAGGAGTCGGCGACAAAGCTGAATAATTTCTACGATGGCTTAGCATCTGGTTTGTCGGGCATGCTGGTGTCGCCTGCCTTCTTGTTCAACATCGATACCACCGAACCCGACCCGGATCGCTCAGGGCAGCGTCGCCTAGACGATTACGCCAAAGCCGCGCGTTTAAGCTACTTCCTGTGGAACACCACGCCTGATGACGAGTTGTTGCGTGCTGCCGAAAAAGGCGAGCTACAGTCGCACAAGGGTTTAAAAACCCAAGTGGACCGTATGCTGGCCTCGCCGAAGCTTGAAGCCGGTATGCGCGCCTTCTTCGACGACATGCTGGCCTTTGAAGGTTTCTCGAAGATCGAGAAGGACTCGATCATCTACCCGTCCTTCAGTGCGGCCGTGGCTGAAGATGCGCGCGAGCAAACTTTGCGCACCATCATCGATCTTTTGATCACGCAAGACGGCGACTATCGCGACCTGTTCACCACGCGCAAAACCTTCATGAGCGGGCCTTTGGGACGTATCTACCGCGTGCCGGTGGATCGCCCCGACGGCGGTTGGACTCCGTTTGAGTTTGACGAAAGTGACCCGCGCGCGGGTCTGCTGACGCACGTCAGCTTCACAGCTCTTTATGCCCACCCGGGCCGCAGCTCGCCCACGCTGCGGGGCCGCGCCATCCGTGAATCGCTGCTTTGCCAAAAGGTTCCCGATCCGCCGGGCAACGTCGACTTCTCGCTGTTCAATGACCCCAATTCACCCAACCGGACCGCACGTGATCGCTTGACGGCGCATGCGACGGCGCCCGCCTGCGCGGGCTGCCATAAACTCACAGACCCGGTAGGCTTAGGCATGGAGCAGATCGACGGGGCTGGTCAGTACCGCACAACCGAGAACGATGCGGTCATCGAAACGGCCGGCAACCTGGATGGCATTCCCTACACTGATGCCGTCAGTTTGGGGCAAGCCATGCGCGATAACCCGGCCTTGCCGAGCTGCCTGGTCAACCGCTTGTACTCGTACGCCACCGCGCGTGAACCGCAGCGCAATGACCGCCCGGCCTTGAAGTTCTTTACCAAGAATTTCATCAACGACGGCTATCGCCTGAAAAGTGTTCTACGTGAACTGGCGTTAAGCGACACCCTCTATGCGATTGCTATGCCGCCGGTACGCTCGGCGGCGCATGTTCCCGAGAAGGATGATAAGTCATGACCGTGTTATTGCCTCGTGCGGCAACGCGCCGCGATGTCTTGCGTGGGATGATGGGTGGTGCGGCCGTTACTGTGGCCCTGCCGTTTCTCGACGCCTTCTTGAACACCAACGGAACGGCTCTGGCCGCCACGGGCGCCCCGCTGCCTGTGCGCTTCGGCACTTGGTATTGGGGCCTGGGCCATACGCCGGGTCATGCCATTCGCCCGAAGACAACAACGTCGTCCGGCATCGAGTTTTTGGAAGAGTGTAAAACGCTGAAGTCCGTTGAAAAGGACATCAACTTCTACGGCGGCTTCAACATGCCGTTGGATGGCCGTTCGAACTACACGCACTTCACGGGTTGGGTGGCGTCGCGTACCGGCTCGGCTCCGTCCAGCAACAACGAAATTCCGGCACCGACGCTCGATTTGCTGATCGCCGATTCCATGACGGCGCCGACACGCTTCGTCACCATTGACGCCACCGCGTGCGGAATTGCGCGCGAAAACTACAGTGCCCGTAGCACCAACAGCCGTGCCGCCGCCGAGGCCTCGCCCGAGAAGTTGTACGCCCGCGTCTTCGGCCCAGAGTTTGTTGACCCGAATAGTGCCGACTTTACGCCCGATCCGCGCGTGATGGTGCGTAAAAGCGTGCTGTCGGCCGTTGGCGAACAAAGCAAGGCGCTGACCAGCAAACTCGGCGCGGCCGATAAAATCCGCATGGACGAGTACTTCACCTCGATCCGTCAGATCGAGAACCAGCTCGACCTGCAGATGCAAAAGCCACAGCCCAACAAAGCCTGCATGATCCCGCCCAGCCCAACGCGCGACGGGGCCGAGCAGAATATGCCGCAAGGCTTGGAAATCGACACCGTCATCAACAACCACAAGATCATGGCGAAGATCATGGCCATGGCGGTTGCGTGCAATCAGACCAAAGTGTTCAACATGGTCTTTTCGGACAACTTCTCGCACATGCGCCGTCCGGGCCAGACCTACACGCACCACCTACTAACGCACGAAGAAACGCCCGACAAAGAACTGGGTTATCAGCCCGTGGCGTTCTGGTTCAACACCCAGACCATGAACTCGCTGACGACATTTATCGAAACCTTTAAAGCCATCCCCGAAGGCGACGGTTCGCTGTTGGATAACATGCTGATCTTCGCCGCGACGGAAACCAACTATGCCCGCGTGCATTCATTGGATGGTACGCCGATCTTCACGGCCGGTAAGGCCGGTGGTCGTATGAAGACGGGCCTCCATATCGTCGGTAACGGCGACCCGATCACGCGCGTTGGTTTGACCGCCATGCAAGTGATGGGTCTGCCGCTCGACAAGTGGGGCTCGAAGTCGCTGACGACATCGAAAACCATCACCGAAGTGCTGGCGTAAGATCATGAGCGCATTTCGTGCGGCTGCACTGGTTGCCGCGGCTTTGGGTTTTTCGCTGCCTGCGCTGGCGCTTGACGGTGTGCCGTCGGCGGTCACTGCTAAGCCACAGGGTGACGGCTGGCTGTTCACCGAAGCCGCGGGCGGCATGACGCTCTATACCTTCGACCGTGATGAAGCCACACCTGGCAAGTCGACCTGCAAAGATGAGTGCGCCGTCGCGTGGCCGCCATTTGCCGCAGCGCAAGACGCAAAATCACAAGGCCCGTGGACTGTGATCAAGCGCGATGACGGGACACCGCAGTGGGCGTACAAGAATTTTCCGCTGTATCGCTATGCCGGAGACACAACCCCCGGCGGCACCTTTGGTGATGGCGTCGGCAGTGTCTGGCGTGTCGCGTTCCAGCAAATCCCAACCCCAGGCGAAGCCAAAATCGGCCAAACAATTTTGGGCCAAGTGCTGCAGGACGCCAAAGGTCTCACGCTTTACACGTCCGACAGCAAATGCACCGGTGAATGCCTGAACACCTGGAAGCCTTTGGCGGCGCCCTGGTTGGCGAATGCCTTTGCCGATTGGTCTGTGATCTCGGGTGAAAACGGATTCCGCCAGTGGGCCTATAAGGGCAAGGCCCTTTATCGCTATACCGGCGACTTTACACCGGGCGAAGTGAAGGGACGGGCCGTCAAGGGTTGGGCGCCCGTGGTGCTTGAGCCTGCGCCGCCGCTGCCGCCGTGGGCAACCGTGCAAGCCTCTGACGCCGGTGAGCTGATCGGCAATGAGCAGGGCATGACGGTCTATGCGTACGACTTTAATCCGCGCAATCGCCGCGGGGCGCAAGGCTGTAAGAAAGAAGAAGAGTGCTTCGACCCCACGCTGTGGAAGCCGTTCTTGGCGGCGGCCGATGCGAAGCCGGTCGGCAGCTGGGCCATCGTGACGTTGGACGACGGCCGCAAACAGTGGTCGTACAAAGGCAAGCGCATCTACACCAACACGACCGATGAAAAGCCCAGTGACTTTAAGGGCATCCGCTTTGGTGGTGATCGCGCCTGGTCGGCGATCATGCGCTCGGGCCAGCCGATGCAGGGCGTCACTGTTGGTGGTTAGAGATTTCGCAAAGCCATAAATAAAAGAGATACAAATAAAAACGGCGCGCAATGAATGCGCGCCGTTTGTTTTTGGGGCTATGCGGCCTTAGTGCCCGGACCTGCCAAAGCTTGGGGCTTTGCCCATAGTGCCGATGACGATGCCACCGAAGACCAAGCAGGCCACGGCGAAGTACACCATCGGCAAGTAGCTTTGGAAGGCGTCATAGGCCAGGCCAGCGCACAAGGGGCCTAAAGCCGCCCCCGCATAGAACGACGACAACTGCCAACCATAGATTTTGCCGTAAGATTTCATGCCGAAGTAGCGGCTTGAAAGATAAGCCACCAAGTCCACTTCAGCGGCAGCCGCAAAGCCCAGCGACAGCACGCTGATCGCAACAACCCACTCGGGCGTATTGTTCAGCGACAGCAGGAAGCAGCCAAGGCCCGACAGGCATAAAAGTGTGCGTGCAACTTTCGGCGCATGGAACCGGTCCAGCAGGAAGCCGATACCGACCCGGCCACCCAGAACCGCAATGCCCATAATGCTGGCAATCCCAGCCGCTTCCACTTGCGGCACACCCCGGTCGATCAACAGCGGCACCAGGTTGATCATCATCGCCGAGATCACGCCAGCCACCAGGAAGAAGCCGACGGCGATCTTCCAGAAGGCCACTTCTTTGCGGGCTTCGTCCAAGGACATGCCCGGCAATAACTCTGAGCCCACCGTTGGTGGTGCATCATGGCTTTCGCCGGGTTTGTGATCCTTGAAGAAAATAAACAACAGCGGCAGCGATACAAAGAAAATGAACAGCCCCAGGGCAATGTAACCGGCTTCCCAGCCGTACTTTTGAATCACCATGGCGGTCAGAACCGGCGAAGCCACGCCGGCAACGCCCGAGCCCGCCAGGGCTAAGCCCAGCGCCAAGCCCCGGCCTTTGTCGAACCAGATGTTGACGGTGCGTGTCCAGACAACGGGGGTCGTGCCGCCGCCCGCAAGCGAGATCAAAAGCCACGCGGCGTAAAAGAATGCGATTTGGCCGCCCAGTTGCGTCAGGCCGGCGTAGCCGATGCTGATGGCCAGCATCGAGAACAACGCCACGCGGCGCGCGCCGAATTTGTCGATGATCGAGCCGATAATGGGTGCGGTAATGGCCGTGCCGACGATCAGAAAGCTGGCCGCAATTGAGGTTTCGCCGCGCTTCCAGCCGAAGGCCGCCACTAGCGGCACAACGAAGATGCCGATGGTGTAGTAAGCAATGCCGCTTAAGCCTGATCCATTGCCGACAGAGCAGGCCAGCAACGTGCGCCAGCCACGTTTAAATTCGTCCAAAGCTCCGGATTGCATCATCGCTCCCTTAACTCATTTCAATGGTTGTTATTTCGCATCAGGCTTATTTGATTCAGGCAGGGCGAACGCCATCAGTGCATCTGAAATATCATCGGTCACGCGTGAGTTTCCCCCGGCCGCCATGACGACGTATTGTTTGCCCCCCGACATATACGTCATTGGCACCGCCATTCCGGGTGCTGCCAGCGCATGCTGCCACAGTTCTTCACCGGTCGTCACATCAAGGGCGCGTAATTTCGCATCCAAGCTCGCGCCGATAAACACCAGCCCGCCGCCGGTGATCATCGGCCCACCGATATTCGGTGATCCCCAGTTGAAGAATTTCGGGGCTGTAATGCCAAGGTACTTGGCTTGGCCCAGCGGCACCTGCCACTTCACTTTGCCGGTATCCATATCCAGTGCTGTGATGGTTCCGAACGGCGGCGGCGTACAGGGCGCGCCGAAAGGCCCTAAGAACAACGCGGGCTCGGCTTTGTAAGGTGGCGCATTCGGCGCGGGGTTATCGTTTTTCACCATCTTCACGCGTAAGGCCATGTTCTGGCCCTTGGCAATCAGCAGATTGTGCGCCGGATCAAACGCCACACCGCCCCAGTTCGTGCCGCCGAAGGGGAAGATGATAGAGCCGCGTTCCGCGGGGAGCGTGTACGGGCCTTCATAGCGCATCTCGCGGAAGGCTTTTTTGCAAGCCGCGCGGTCATAGGGTGTGAGGCCCCACATGTCGCCCTCGGTCAGCATCTGGCGCGACACGGGCTCGGGCAACATCGGCATGGGCTGGGTGGGGGCGGCCACTTCGCCGGGCAGGTCGGATGCCGCAACGGCTGTTTCTTCAATCGGGAACACAGGTTCACCGGTATCGCGGTTCAGGACGATCATGCGGCCCTGTTTGGTGGGCTGGATCGCGACCGGGACTTTCTGGCCGTCTTTGCTGATTGTCACCAGCAGTGCGTGGCCTGGCAGATCAAAATCAAACAAGTCGTGATGCACCGCCTGATAATGCCAAACCGGTTCGCCGGTTTTAGCGTTCAGCGCTACGGTGGCATCGGCATAGGGAATGTCATAGGTGCGCTTGGCGCCGTAATGGTCGGGCGAGGGGCTGGTGGTGGGCACGAACACAAGGCCCCGTTCAGTGTCGGCACTCATGGTCGACCACACGTTCGCAGCGCCAGTGTCGTGGGCGTGGTCCGCCGGGATGGGATCGAATTCCCACAACAAATCCCCCGACCGTACATCAAAGCCGCGAATAAAGCCGTTGTTCGCATCGGTCAGTGAATCCCGCGCGCCCGCGGCGGTCACCAGCACATCGCCGATCACCACCGGGCCCGACGTTGTCCCGTGCGCCGCATCGTTGGTGCCGCGTCCGTCGAAATCCGTGTGGCTGACATAACCTGCGTGCCCTTTGGCCGCACCAAAATCGCTGCACGCCGCGCCCGTGTTGGCATCCATCGCAAATACATTGCCGTTGATGTCGGCTTTGAAGATGCGTTTCTCGCAAGCGGCGCCGGTGCTTTCTTTGGCTTCCCAATACGCCACGCTGCGGCATATCCCGGCCTTACGGGGGGTGTCGATCAAAGGCTTGGCGCCGTCTTTTCCGGTGTGGGGATCGAACACCCACTTTTCTTTGCCCGTCTGCGGGTCTAAGGCAAAGACGCGATTAAACGGTGTACAGTAATAGAGCATGTCGTTGACGTGGATCGGCACAGCTTCCAGGGCGGTGGCGCCCGTTGCGCTGTCCCGCGTCGACACATCACCGGAGCGATGCGTCCAGGCAGGCTTGAGGCCGCTGACGGTTTTGGTGTTGATCTGGTCCAGGGGCGAATACTGGCTGCCGCCAGGGTCGTTGCCGAACGCCGGCCAATCACCCGGGTTCGGGCTGCCAGGGCGCTGTGCTGCCGCCTGTTGTGCCGCCACCTGTTGTGTCGAAGCAGCAATAGCTGCGCTCGTCAGCAGAACCGCCCACCACTTTAACATCTGATTTGCCCCTCAATCCCCGGCTGGAGCATGGCATACATAATGTCGGGTGCTCGCCCAAAATGTCGCCTCTACTCGGCATCCGGCCCATGAAAAAGGCCGTGGGGAAGTGCCACGGCCTTTTCGCGTCTTGAGAGAGGCGCTAGCCTTAGTTCAGGCGCTGTTTCTCGACCTGTTCTTCGGTTACTTTCGAGCCCTTATTGCCCCATTGGGTCCGGATGTAATTGGCGATCATGGCCACTTCATCGTCGTCCAGAACGTTGTCGAAGGCCTTCATGTTCTGCCAGCCTTTCGGCGGGGCCGGCGAGATGACCTGCACGCCATACAGAATGACGTTAATGAGAGATGATGGGTCATCGCCTTGGACCACCGGGTTTCCAACCAAAGGCGCCCCGAGTTCATTGCCCGGCGTTGAGCCCATGCCGGTGGGCAAGTGGCAGGTTCCGCAGTGAATGGTGTAGACGGTGTCGGCGCGTCCCAGTTCGCGGTCCGAGAATTTGGCTTGCGTGCTGCCACGTTCGATGGGTTTCAGCCCTTTCAAATAAGTCGCGACCGCCGCGATGTCCTCATCGGTCCATTTCATCGTGCTACCGGCGATCACTTCATTCATCGGGCCATGCGACCCGACCCGGCCGCCGTGGCCGGTTTTCATGTACGACACGATGTCTTCCTGCTTCCACGCCTTCAGGCCATCCTGTGACGGCGTCAGGTTGACGGCGTACCACGGGCGCACCTCGTTGCTCTTGCTCACCTCATCCATGAAGGTGCCGCCGCTTAAGGCGAGATCGGTCTTTTCGCCGCCCAGAATGTTGCGCGGGGTGTGGCAGGCACCGCAGTGCGCCAGACCTTCAACAATGTAAGCGCCACGATTGAATTCGACCGATTGCTGTGTATCCGGCGTAAAGCGCGTGGTCTTGAAAAACAGCGCATTCCAGAACGCCATCAGGCCACGTTGATTGAACGGGAACGGCATTTTGTTTTCCGGCGGCACGTAGGTCGAGGCCGGGACGGTTTTGATGTAGTCGTAAATCGCGTTTAAGTCTTCGTCGCTGACTTTGGTGAAGTTCGGATAGGGGAAGGCGGGGTACAGGTGCTTGCCTTCGTTATCGATGCCTTCACGCATGGCGCGGATGAACTGCTCTTTCGTCCAGTCGCCAATGCCCGCTTTGGGGTCGGACGTGATGTTGGTGGAATAGATTGTGCCGAAATCCGTGGTGAAGGGGACGCCGCCCGCAAATGGCGCGCCACCCGGCTTGGTGTGGCAGCTGTGGCAGTTGCCAACGGTCGCCAAATACTCGCCCTTGGATTTGGCGGTCGTTGCTGCGGCCGGAGCCTCCGCTGGTGCTGCCTGCTCCTGCGCTTGTGCGGGCAGGGCCGTCCATAACAATGCACCCAGGAGTGACGAAGAAACCAACCGAATCATCATAAGTAAATCCACCTTAAACTGAACCGCGCCCGTGCCGGGGCGCGGCTTTGATCCTATTGTAGGGATGTCAACGCCCAGGGCCATGTAACTCGGCAAAACTGCCCGCCGTGCAAACCGTAAACCGGGCTTCGCCGGGGTTCAATGTCGGCCTCGGAAAACCTCGCGTTCGCAGCGTGTTAAGCGCCATTCGGCGGCCCGGTGGGCGAACGGGTTTTGCGTGCATCTTGGCGCGCTCGGGCGTTGATCTAGACTCCCGCCAATTCGCATTTTGGGGAGGCCAATCGTGATCCACCGTTCTCTCATTGTGGCAGGGCTCGCGGCCTTGTGGAGTTTTGCGGCCCAGGCCCAGGCTCCGGCCCAACCGATCCCGCCCAGCTTGCCCATGCCAACGAACATTCTGTTTGCCAAGGATGTGCCTGTCGTCCCTATGGCCGAGTGGGAAGTGGTGCAAAAAGGCGCCGCCGAACAAACCGGTGCCCGCATCCTTATTGCCGCGGGCGATGCGGAATTGACCAAGGCCCCCAAGGATGCGGCGCGCTATTCCTCGCAGACGTTCAAATTTCCCACCGGCACGGCGCGGGTTCTGACCTTTAGCAAAGCCACCGGCGGCGTTCTGCACCAGATCACCACTGAAACGCTGCTTTACGTTGTGAAGGGGTCGGCCACCGTCGGCGTATTGGGCAAGCAAACCGAAATTCGCGCGGGCGATGTGGTGAACATGCCGTCGGGCGTTCTGCGTAACGCCAAGAAAAAGGGCGAGGATACCATCGTGATCGCCTACACGGTCGGCAGCACCGTCGCGCAGCCCAAAGCGCAACTGGTTGCCGGAAAAGGCGTTAAGCCCAGTGTCATTGCCAACGGCGAGAAGGCCGGAACCGGCGGCGCGCAGACGTCGGTGAAGCGCTATGTGTTCGATGGCAACTCGGTGCGTGTCGCCAGCCTGACGGGCCGCGGCCAAACCAACACCGCTGTGCCGCGCGATGATGTGATCATTTATCTGATCTCAGGGCGCATGATGATCACCGTGGGCGATGAAACCAAAGAGGTGAAGGCGGGCGACATGCTGCGCGAGGAAGCCGCCAAGCCCACCCATTGGGATGTGCTGGAAGATTCAGTTTTTGTCGCCACCAACGCCGCCGGGCCGCGTCTGCCCGCCAGTGCGAATTAAAAAGGGGAGCAGATCATGAAACTCAAAGGTTTTGGCGTCGATGCCAACGGGCGTTCAGCCTGGACGGACGTCGATATCCCCATGAAAGAAGTCACGCCGCTGCACATGGAAACCGAAAAGCAGGATGGCGCTTATTGGGGAATTTCCATCAATCAACCGGGTGAGCCCATCGGCGGCGGTCCGGAAGAAATGCACTTGACCAATCAGCCCCGCATCGTGTGGGTGATGTCGGGTCACCTGGACAGCTTGTTGCAAAGTGGTGAGTTGCGCCGCTCGGCGACCGGCGAATGCACTTATGTGAACGGCTTGGCCCTGCATCACTCGTCGTTCGCCAAAAGTCGTGACCCGGTGATCACGCTCAGCCTCACGTTCCCCGGCACCGTCGATTACGCGTTCAAGAAATAGGGGCGCACACATGAAATTTGTAAACATCGACGTGGATGAACACGGCCACTCTTATTTCAAAGACGTCGATTTGCCGCAAACCGGCCCGGCGCATCGTATTTCATCCAAGAACCAGAATGTGCTCTGGTGGAAAATGAGCGTCTCGCAACCGGGCCACAGCATTGATTTCGCCAAGGCGCCCGCCTTGATGTTTGTCGCTGTGTTTTCAGGCCAGATGAACGTCACCGTCAGCAACGGCGAAACCCGCCACTTTGCGCGCGGCGACATGGTGACGATGTGGGATACCACCGGCCAAGGGCACATGGTGAAGTTCGGCGGCGATGAGCCTTGCAAGGTGCTTTACATCGCGCTTCCCGACAAAGGCGAGTTCAAGAACCTCTAGCTTTTCGAGAATCTCTAGCTTTTTCGTGTGCGCCCAACTGCTCCGCCAGGGCCAAAAGCTCTGGCGGCAGGGGTTCTTGCGCCAATGCGTCGAACACTTTGTGAAGCTGATCGCTCAACCAGTTTTCTGATGTAGGCCAGTCTTCTGATGTGGGCTTGCGTGGCTGGTGTGGCCGTGCATCCGCGCGCGCGGCCGTATTGTTGATGTGTGTGTTCATGTGCGTCAGCATCCCAGGACCTGCTGGCCAACTAAACGCGGTGTGCCCGGACTTTGTTCCACTGGTTTTTAAGACAATAGCGTGATCGGCCCGTACGACTGAATCGCAGCAGAATCAATGAAATAGGCGGTACCTGTCGCAGGCTTGCGCCTTAAGATAGCATCCTTATGTTCAAGCATTTTTGGGGTTGGGCAATGAAAAGGGTTCTAACGTCGTTGGCGCTGTTAGGGGGCTTTGCCGGTTCAGCACAAGCTGAACCAGTGGGCTGTGTCTCGACCACATTCCGCATGCTGGGCTTGGCCAACGATAAAATCTGCGTCGACTCGTTCAAGGACCCGAAGGTCGACGGCGTGGTGTGTCACGTCAGCCGCGCGCAGACGGGCGGGATGTCGGGGGCGGTGGGGTTGGCCGAAGATACGTCCGATGCCTCGCTGGCGTGTCGGCAGGTGGGGCCCATTACGATCTCCGGTCCGCTGAAAGACGGGGAGGACGTCTTCAAGGAAAGCCGCTCGTGGCTGTTCAAGAAGTTGCAAGTGGTGCGCTTCTACGACAAACCTAACAACACGCTGGTGTATCTCAGCTATTCGGACAAAGTTGTCGAGGGCTCACCCAAGAACGCCATCAGTACGGTGCCGATTATGCCGTGGACGAAATAGGCCCTTTTGCCGCATCTGCTCGCTATAGCAGAATGTAATCACGTCACAAATTTTCGGTATTGGACGGCATAGCGACATCCAACCGAGTATCATCCGCAAGCGCGGTCTGTCCTGGTCGCTCGGCCTGTTCTGGTCGCTTGGCCTGAGTCACTCAAGCACAGCGTGCCACATCTGGGGATGTTGGAACGGATCAGCGCTCTTACAGGGGACCGCCATGAAAACCAAAATTCCACAGGCCAAGATTTCAAAACGCGATGTGTTGAAGCTGACGGGGCTTGGTGTCGGCATTGGCGCCCTTGGATTGTCAGCGTGCTCGAATGATGGTGCGGGCAAGTACGATGTGATCGTTGTCGGCGGCGGAAATTCAGGCTTACCGGTTGCCATTTTTGCCGGACAGCGTGGTGCAAAAGTGCTGGTGGTGGACGCGGCGGCCGCAATCGGCGGGACGCTGTTCCTCTCGTCCGGCCAAATGAGTGCGGCCGGCACCAAGTTGCAAAAAACAAAAGGCATCGAAGATAGCGCGCAGTCGCACTACGACGACATTATGCGCATCAGCAAAAATACGGCCGACCCGACACTGGTGAAGCTGGCTGTTTTCAATGCAGGCGATACGTTTGACTGGCTGACCGACAACGGGTTCACCGTGCGCGACGGCCATCCGGTGACAGGTACAACGCACGAACCCTATAGTCATGCCCGTTATGCCTGGGGGCCCGAAGGCGGAATGTCGATCCTGAAGGTTCTGGAAAGCCAGTTAAAGCCGCTGATGGACAGTGGTGCGGTGAAGGTGATGACCAATACCGAGGTGATTGAACTGATCACCAACAGCGCCGGCGCAGTAGAAGGCGTTGTTGTCAAAACAGATCAGGGTCAATCGCGCATCATGGGGCGTAACGTCGTCCTCACGTGCGGTGGCTACACCTACAACCCCGACATGTACCAGAAACTTGAAGGGGCGAAGATTTACTCGCAGTCGACTTACCCCTTTAGCATGGGGGCCGGCTACAAACTCGGCACGTCTGTTGGTGGGTATGTGCGCGGTGGCCAGAACCACACGCCGTTGTTTGGGGCCATCATGGCTGACGACGAATACCCGGGGCCCATTCGCGCCATGGCGCGCCATTTCCCGGGCGATCGTCCGCCGTGGGAAATTCTGGTGAACGTCGACGGCAAGCGGTTCATCCAGGAAGACGTGTTGAGTCACGACATTTACGAGCAGGGTTTGCGCGCCCAACCTGAAGAGCGCGCGTGGTTCGTGTTTGATTCGGAAATCTTCAAAAAAGCGCCGCAACTCATTCGTGGCGGCATGAGCGGCGGCTGGACCGCAGAAGATACTGCGTCAGCCTTTAGTCAGGGCGACACCAAGTTCTTCTTTAAGGCCGATTCAATTCAAGAACTGGCCGAGAAGGCAAAGGTTGATGTGGCCGGCTTGCAGCAGACCATCGCGGAGTACAATCAGGCTCAGGCCAGCGGCACTGATCGGCTGGGCCGCAAATTCATGCCGCTTCCCATTACGAAGGCGCCCTATTATGCGGTGCAGACGCAAAGCTGGGCGCTGACATCCTACGCAGGCCTTGCGGTGAACGAGAATCTGGAAGTCATCACGCAAGCCGGTAAGCCTGTCGGCAATTTGTATGCAGCCGGCGAGCTGCTGGGCATGGGCCAACTGATGGGGAACTCGGTCTGCGGCGGCATGAGTGTCACGCCGGCCCTTACACTTGGGCGCTTACTGGGCCAGAAAATCTTGAAGGTCGGGACTAAAACGTAAACCGCTGGCCTAGTGCATTTCCTCGCCGCCCGAGACGTTCATCGCCTCGCCGGTGATGTAGGCCGCTTCGTCCGAGGCCAGAAAGACGCAAGCATTGGCGGTGTCTTCCGCCAGACCCACACGCCCCAACGGAATGCGTGAAGTGCGGAACGCAAGCACACCGGCAAGGTCGGTGCCCAGCACTTTGCCGCGATGGGCGTTCTGCTTTGCCCCAAGCCCGGTGGTGACATGGTTGGGGCACACAGCATTCACCGTGATGCCGTGCGGGCCCAGTTCCGTCGCGGCAACGCGCGTCAGGCCCACTAAGCCATGTTTTGACGATGTGTAAGCCACCAGGTGCGCAGTCGCACTTTTCGCGCCGCGACTTGCGATGTTGATGATGCGTCCACCTTTCGATGTGCCGGCTTGGTGTTGCTTCAACATCTGTGCGGCGGCGTGCTTTGTCATCAAGAACGGCCCGCGTAGATTAACGTCGAGAATAAGATCCCATTCTTCAATGGAGAACTCGGTCAAGGGCTTCATGATGTAGCCGATACCGGCATTGTTCACGACGATATCAAGTTTACCGCACTGGGCTACAACGTCGGCAATAACGCGTTGAATGTCGGTTTCGCTGCGCACATCGCAGGTGAACGTGAGAACTTTCGCATTGGAGCCTACGGCTTGCGCGTGTGTGCGTACACCGGCTGCAACGCTTTCCATTTCGTCCGTGGTGCCAATGTGATCTGCCGACAGCATGGGCCCGGAGGGTTTGCCGATATCGGTGATGACCACCGTCGCGCCTTCGGCTGCAAATTTTTGCGCGATGGCTTCGCCCAAACCCTTGTGACGGCCGGCCCCAGTGATCAGGGCGACCTTATTGGCTAACCGCATATGTATAACTCCTGGGGGCGTGGCCGATCAGGGCCGCTTTTCTTCGATCAGTTCAATTAGTTCGCCGGCGGGGCCTGTTATGGTGGCTGCGCGCAAGCCACTCAACGCTTTGGTGTTCAACGCAACCGGCGGCGTTATCGGCGCGGCTTTGATGCCGGCAACGCTGTTCACTGAGAAGCTGACCATGGCATTGCCGGGCGGCAGTTCACCGTCGAGGCGCTTGCGGGCGCCAAAACCGTGATCGAGATAACCATCCAACTGAATCCGGTTGCCGAATTCCTTTAAGCCCAACAGGCTGATGGGCAAGCTGGAGCCATCAGGCAGGCCCAAAGCGCGCGGCACTACTTTGCCGCCGGAACTGCGAATATCGTTTTTCTTCATCAGGAACAGGTCGGAATACCAGTCGCGTACAGCCGTGATGTCGCTGCCTGCCAGAATGACGATGAATGGCCGGCCCACAAAAGCATTGGGTTGCGGCAAGTTGGATTTGCTGCGGTCACCAGTTTCATTAGCGAAATACAGAATCTCGCGGCCTGGTCCCTCTACTTGTACGGTCATAATCGAGGGCGAGCTTTTCAAGGGGATTGGAGCGCCCAAAACCTTGAATGCGGTCGTTTCCAGTTTTTTGTGCAGAGCATAAATATCATCGACCACCAGTTCGAACGACGTCCAGCCCCAGGTGGTCATGGGTTTATAGTCGGCAGGCCCAGCGGATTGAACCGCACGCACAAACACATCAGGATTCGCATCGTTGCTCATGACGATGTAGGGGCGCCCAGCGACTTTCGGCGCACCCCAGCTCTGGGCCAGGTCTTTGGGCACGCTGCCTTTTTCGCGTACCGTAAAACCAAGCGCCGATGTGTAAAGCGCTTCAACTTGCGCCACGTCCGGCGCTGCGACCGTTACCATCTTGATTCGTAGCAGCAGCGTATCCGCTGTGGCGGGGGCTGCTGGTGATTGCGCCAGGGCAACCTGAAGTGAGCCAGTGAAAAAAGCGAGAACTGAGAAAAGCACGCGGATAAATTTCACGGCACACCTATCGGTTTTAGGGCCAAGCTAAGAGCCGGCAAGAAGAACGTGCGGGCCTGGATTATGAAGTCTCTATTTTACGATGCTTCTTTGATGCCGCCGAAAATGAACCAGCCGCCGCGCCCGTGACGCGGCACCTTCACTTCGCCGGAGATAAGCTTGTCGTACATCTCAGGCTTGAACGACGACACATTCGGCACTGTTGTTTCCAACAGATTGCCAGGCTTGAATCCGGCTTGTACGCAGATTTCGGCCGGGTCCTGCGCGCGGAAATTTGTGTAGTGCGGCTCGTTGTTGTTCTGCGTGTCCCAGTCCCAGCTGAAATTCAGCCACGGATCGCACAGCTTGTGCGGCGGCAGTTCCATGTGCGCCATGATCCCGCCCGGGCTGAGCAGGCGATAGCATTCCTTGATGATCTTACGTGTGACCGCCACCGGGATTTCGTGGAAGAAGAAGCTTGAGACAATCAGGTCGAACATGCCGTCGGGGAAATCCATCGCTTCGGCATTCTGTTGGCTGAAGTGCGCGGTGTAGCCCATGTACTCGGCTTTCGCGTGGCCGTAGCGCAATGGCGGCGCGCTGACATCCACGCCATACGCTTCGATACCTGGGAAAATATCAATATACGGCAGCAAATTCTTGCCTGACTGCGTCCCAAGATCCAGCACGCGCCGTGGTTTGAAGTTCGGATACTTGCGTGACACCCAAGTGCCGACCGAACGGCTTACACCGCCCGGATCTTCCTTGCGGTGGACGTTTGCGCCCTTTGAGACGTTGCCGCCTTGCGCCAGCGTCATGCCTTGTGTGATGTCGTCCGTCGTGTACTCGCTGTGAAAGCAGCCCGGCACCAAGTGTACATCCAGGGCCGTTACGTAATTCGGGATCGCAAGATCGGGATTGAGCCGCAAGGTGCCGCCGTGGGGAGGTGTTGCGGCAATGGTTTTGGCTGCCGCGTTCATGGCTGGAATGGCGCGTTCCACCGGCGGGATCACCGACTGATACACCATTTCCTGCGCGTTATAGCGCAGCGCGCTATAGAGCTGATAGCTCATGTCGTTATCCATGAGCGGACGAATCTCGCGCGATGAGGCGGGTGCCGCGCCGTGACGGCGCACGTATGCGGGGACAATATCATCAGCGTAGTGCTGCTGAAGTGAATCGCGCAGGTTCACGGTGGCATGGTTGCGCAGCGCGCTGATAAACCGCTGACGGCCGATTTCATCATGTGTGGGCTGGTAAAACGAATCGACATCCACGATCTCTTGGTTCGGGTTCGCACGCTCTGTAGACGAGGCCATGACTGTACTCCGCTATTGCAATGAGATTTGATCGTACGAAATCAGGTTATTCACGACTTTAAGTCCGGACACTTTTCCCGACGTTCCGGCAAAGCGCGCCTGCTGGAACATGAGCAGCGAGGCCCAGTCCTTCCGGTAGAAGGCCATAATGTCGCGGCGCATCTGAAGATTCTTCACAGGGTCAAGTTCGGTCTGCGCGGCGCTGATCAAGGGCATAATGGCCTTGTTGCAGTACCACGGATGCGCGGCCAGGCATGAATGCGTATCCAGTGCGCGCAAGGCATCGAGTGTGGGCGAGAAGCTATACGCAATCGCAAAGCCATCACCCTTCCAGTTGCCGGTGAACGAGTTGCTGATGATATCGTTAGAGGTAATGGGGCGAAATTCGACATTCACGCCGATGTCGCCCAGGTACTGTGCAACCGTCAGATTGATCGCATCATCATTGGGTCCCGATCCGCTGACGGCTTCCAAAACCAGTTTGAAGCCTTTGCCCCAGCCTGCCTCGGCCAGAAGTTGACGGGCCCGTTTCGGATCAAACGGAATCGGCGGCAAGTCGGGGTTGAAGCCGTAAACATTTGTTGTGGCGGGCTGCGTGGCAGGCCGGGTTGCACTGTCCAGCAGCGTTTTGATGATGGTGTCGCGGTCGACCGCGATATTCAGGGCTTCGCGCACGCGGACGTCAGCTAAAGCTGGATTGCGGCCGCCGATAAAATTGTAAGACCATGTTTGCGCGTCAAGCCACGTCACCTTTTTGCCGCCGCCGGCCACGATAGCTGCAATCTCCTCGGGGCCGAGTTGCATGGCGATATCGGCCTGTTTGGCTTGCAAGGCCAGCGCGCGCGTCGGCTGATCGGACAGGCCGCGAATTTCAAGCTGTTCGACTTTTGGCGCGCGCCACGCCTCTTTGAAGGCGCGGAGTTGCACCTTCTCAGGCTGAATGCTTTCAACAACAAAGGGACCCGTGGCGATCGGCGCTTTTGCAAAACGCTCCAGCCCCACTTCGTTGAAGTATTTCGGCTCGACCATGTAAAGCTGCGTCATGAAGCGCGGCAGCATCGGTGTCGGCACCGTGGTTGAAATTTCAACTGTATAGGGATCAATCGCGCGTGCTGATGCCAGGAAGAACATCATGCGCGCGACACCTTCAGAGTTCGACGCTTTGTTCTTCAGAAAATCGACAATGTTGACAACGGCGTCCGACGTCAGCGGTGCGCCGTTCGAGAATTTCACATCCTTGCGCAGATGAAACACCCAGGTGAGGGGGCCGGTGTTTTCCCACGATGTCGCCACGTGGGGTTGGAGTTGGCCCTTTTCATCAAATGTGGTCAGCCCTTCGAACACCGCGCTCCAGGTATAAGCCGCGGGCAACCCGGTGGCACGGAACGGATTAAACTGGCTGGGCGGCAGCGTCGTGACATTGATGCGCAGCATCTCCGCATACGAAGCCTGGGCGAAACAAACGCCTGCCGCAACCAGAAGGGCCTGGATCCATGTCCGCATCTCAAACAACCGCTTTAAAACTGTACCGCACGTAACACATCGCTATTTGATACGCTTTTCCGGGCATTTCAAGCGGTAATACAATGTTGACATGGAAATATGACAACTTGCTGGACACGGGCGCGGGAGCGCCTACAATTGCGGCAAGATAAATTGAATTTGGTATCGCCATGACTGGTCCGGACCCCGACTTAAGCTTCCGTATGAACCATGATGACCGCGCTCGCAGCGCATTCATCGTCGGACTAAAGAAGAAGGCCAACCTGGGAATCGCCGCGACCCTGGAGTCGCGTTTCAATGACGTGATTGCTCCTGCATTGCAGCAAAAGCTGGGGCGCTCTCTCAACGATACGGATCGTGACGACCGCAAAACTGTCGTGAATGCGTTGGAGCACGAACAGCTTTATCGCGTCTGGGCGCACATGACCTATTTGTCGCAGGGGCAGAAATGGGAATTGGTGGACCAGATTCTGCAAAATGAAATGCCGCGTCTACAGGCCGCGGCCGATCATTATTTTAATCTGCCGTCCAAACTCTGCACATTGACCCTCAATCCGGATTTAAAAGTTCCGGCCAATATCGCCAAAACCGAGATTCACCGGCAGCCCGGCGGCTTTTGTGCTGAAACCCATGGCAGCGATATTACAGCCGGCGCCAAGTATAACTTCGGTGCGACCATGGGGCCGTCGGCAGGCCGTGGCCGCACAGGTTTCAAGCGAGGTCGCAGCGCCGGTGATTTCGTCGCCGAGACCATTAAGGCGCGATACCCTGATCTAAAGCCGTTGCGGATTCTGGAAGTAGGCTGCGGTACTGGCCGCAATACGCCCTCGTATAAGCGCCAGTTTCCCGAAGCGGAAGTCATCGCCATTGACTGTGCGCCGGGGTTGTTGCGCTGGGCCTGTGCGTTTGCTGAAAGCCAGGGGGCCGGCGTTCACTTCATGCAAATGGATGCGACCGCGCTGGATTTTGCCGATGGCAGTTTCGATCTGGTGGTGTCGCACATTCTGGGGCACGAGATGACGACGCGTGGATTGCCCCAGATGATTGCCGAATCGTGGCGTGTGCTGAAGCCGGGCGGTGTGATGTTTCATGCCGATGTTGCCATTCAGCCTGGCCACATCAATTTGTTCGATCAAGCCTTGAACCAGTGGCAGGTCCGCTATAACGGCGAGCCGTTCTGGATGGGCTGGGCCGATGCCGATGTGCCCAACCTGATGCGCGAGATCGGAATCCCCGACGCCGCCGCTTTTGCAGAGTATATGTCTTCGTCCGAACGTGGCGGCGAGTGGCTTTGTTACGGCGCACGTAAACCAAAAAGCACATAGGCCTCAGGATGAAACCATATTTCATGATTGTCGCAGCGCTGCTGATGCTGCCGTACTCGGCAACAGGGGCAGACAACAAAGCGGGCGCGTTTTTGCAGGCATGCCTTAAACAATCGGCACCGCCAGAGGGCTCATACCGTGTCCGCCAGTTTGGCCGCGATACCGAACGATCAGCGCGGATTCTCAGCTTAATCGCCGCAGGGGAAAAAACCGTCACCTTCACATCGCCTTGGATATATGAAGGCAAACCGGCGCTTACACCCGTTGTCGGTCAATACACCGTCGTTAACGATTTTGCCGATATGCCCACGCTGGTCTTAAGGACCACGGCCCTAAAGACGCTGCCTTATAGTCAGGTCGATGAGACTGACGCGCAGTACGAGGGGCCAAGCGTGCGAACCCGCGAGGCTTGGCGGCGCGTTCACTGGGATTTCTTTACCGATGCGCTGAAGCCC